>CAZYEO010000032.1:0-20508 GCA_964646495.1 uncultured Muribaculaceae bacterium | reverse complement strand
CTTCTATGATATTCCTAAAATTAGGCAATGCAAATATAGTGATAATTTTGATTACTTAACAAATATGAGTCCATTAATTATTGTCAAATTCATTGACCTCAATTCCCTATTTTTTGTCGATTAAGTCCACTTAGGTTATATCCGCTCACTATATTTAGTGATTGTGAAAAACTCGGCATATTAATATCTTTGCATCGCATTCAAACAAAATGAAATGAATCGTATATATATATTGATTATAAGTAGCTCTATTATTTTTATGGGCTTTTCGGCTTTGGCAAATCCGGTAACCGATTATCAACAACTTCCATCTGACTCTACTATTAATCTGAGTGAAGTTTCTATAACCGCTATCAAACAAGGGCAATCACTTCAAGACGAAGCTATTGCATCTACTGTAATAGGCAAAAAAAACATTGAACGTCTAAATATTGTCACTATGCGTGATGCAAGTGAATTTGTACCCAATTTTTATATACCTCAATATGGTTCGCGCATGACCTCGTCAATATATGTGCGCGGTATAGGAGCTCGCATCGACCAACCGGTAGTAGGATTAAACATCGACAATGTGCCATTTCTTAATAAAGATAATTATGATTTTGACTTAATCGACATTGAACGTATCGAGATGCTCCGTGGACCACAAAGCACCCTTTTTGGACGCAACACAATGGGCGGACTCATAAATATATATACCCTTTCACCCCTCTCTTACCAAGGGTTGAGACTATTTGGGGAATATTCTTCGGGTAATAGTTATAAAGCTGCCGCATCTTATTACACCAAAATAAACGATCGGTTGGGTATAGCTGTTGTAGGCTACTACAACTCCACCGACGGATTTTTCACCAATCTCAACAACGGAAAAAAATGTGATTGGGAACATCAAGGATCGGGACGAATAAAATTACAGTGGAATCCTTCGGACAATTTGAAAGTGGAAAATACTTTTTCTTTTTCAATTTCACGACAGGGAGGATATCCCTATGCTGCTCTCTCTACCGGGGAGATAAATTATAATGATACTTGTTTCTATCGTCGTACAAATTTCAACGATGGACTCACATTGAAATGGAAGATCAATGACTTCACAATATCGAGCATCACTAGTTATCAGTATATAAATGACAATATGACTCTCGACCAAGATTTTCTTCCGGTTTCATATTTCACTCTTACTCAAGCTCGCGTAGAGCATGCGCTCACTCAAGATTTTGTTGCTCGCAGCAATGAAAGCAAACCCTACAGATGGCTCACAGGATTATTTGGATTCTATAAGCATACCGATA
Source organism: uncultured Muribaculaceae bacterium (assembly GCA_964646495.1). Lineage (GTDB taxonomy): Bacteria > Bacteroidota > Bacteroidia > Bacteroidales > Muribaculaceae > HGM05232. The sequence continues at coordinate 19,216 of CAZYEO010000032.1, read as the reverse complement.
TGGATGCTCCTGTTACTTTCAAGGATTACGGCATCAATCAGCTTATCGAAAAAAATAGAAATGAGGCAAATCCTACATATCCAATCGAATGGGATGATCGAAATTTCCCATTATACAGTCATTTTAAGAATCCAAATTACGGAATAGCAGCATATCATCAATCTACCTATGTACTCGACGATTGGACTTTCAGTGCCGGATTGAGATTTGATTTTGAACATTCTTCGCTTCGCTACAATAGCCGTTGCAATAGTGGTTACACTACATATCATGTGCAGCCCGATGGTACTCGATCGATATATGCTCATGAAAATATAGATATTGACGACACAGGCACGTTATCAAAATCTTTCTTTCAGATTTTGCCAAAACTATCTGTTTTATATCGACTCCCTTTTGATAATCCCTCAAATCTATATGCGTCAGTATCCAAAGGTTACAAGGCTGGAGGATTCAACACTCAAATGTTTTCCGATGTGCTTCAACAAAAAATCATGGGAGTGATGGGTATCGGGGCAAATTACTCGATTGATGACGTGGTGTCATATAAACCGGAAAAGAGTTGGACTTACGAAATTGGTACTCATATCGAGTGCATGGATCGTAAAATCCAAACTGATATATCTGCGTTCTATATTCAATGCACCGACCAGCAGATTACAGTTTTCCCAGACGGAACCACGACCGGTCGCATAATGACAAATGCCGGAAAATCAAGAAGCTACGGAGCTGAAATAGCTTTAAAGATACGACCGATTGATCGCATGGAGATAAATGGTAGCTATGGCTACACCAATGCTAAATTCATTGAGTTCAATAATGGCAAGACAGACTATTCAGGCAAATTCATTCCTTATGCACCGCACAATACACTGTATGCAGGAATAAATTATTCTCAACCTATAAATAAGGAGTGGCTACGATTCATCTCATTCAACCTAAATATGCGTGGTGTTGGAAATATATATTGGGACGAAGCAAACACTGCAAAACAACCATTCTATGCTCAATTGGGTGCTTCGATACGTTTTGAACAAAAACATTACTCACTTGATTTTTGGGGACAAAATCTAACAAATACCCAATTTAATACGTTTTACTTCGTGTCGATAGGAAATGCTTTCTTACAGAAAGGCAAAACACGTCAGATTGGCGTAACTTTAAGAATAAATTTATAACTTTGCATCCCGAACATATACCGAACCAATTCAAAAATAACTAAATTAAAAGAACAAATTATGAAAAAGATTTTTTTATTCCTTTCCATTGCAATGCTAATGCTAACTTCGTGTAGTGATGACCCAAAAAATGAAGTAATTCTCACCACTTCTTTAGCAAGTCGCATAGTAGAACAATCTACAAACGAAGTGGTAATGAAACGCAATAACGTACAAATATCTGTTGATTTCATAGCAAACACAATGAATGTAATCATTGCAAATCCTCGTTATACATCTGCATTTGAAAGTGTGAGCACAATGGAACTCAAGAAACTTCCATTTAAAGCTACTACTACCGGATATGCTGTAAATGAAACTTCAATTGTACCATTTATCAACGGTTCTGAAAATACTGCTTTCACTATGTCAAATCTCTATTTGAACATTTATGAGGGTGAAATTACTTTAAATTTCAACTTCAACGGATATAATATATATTCAATGGCAGCAGAATCTGTGTATCCATACGCAAGTACAAAAGTAAGTACTGAAGGTGCTGCTGATTATATCAACGAAAAGACTTTCTATATCGTACGTCTGGCTCCTACAGAAAAGACTGCTACAATCGTAATACGCGATGCTAAGTTTGCTGATAAGATGCCTACATTTACCGACATGACCTTGAAAGATGCAGTACTTACTCCTACTGCTACAGGTTATATCATAGAATCCGCCTCTGTTATTCCGTCAATCGGATCTACTCCATATCCTGATTTTGTAATCAAGAATCTTAAAGCAATACTCAACGGAACATCTATGAGTCTTAATTTTTCTTGCGACTACAAAGGTACAGTATTCCAAGTCTCTTCAATAGCAACTATGCACGAGCAAAAGAAACCATAAATTACCACTAATTTTTAGTAAAGAGAGTGATACCGCTAACTTGAGGTATCACTCTCTTTTTTTTACCATGAAAATGTTATATAGATGTATTCATTTTGTCATGAAATCGTTACACGCAAGTATGATCTTTGCCCTCGAAATCATAATCGACAAAAATGAAGAAAACTAACAGAAATCTACTATTATTTCTTATCACAATCTTTTCGGCATTCACAGTATCTTCGCAAGTTATCCAAGGGGTAATAACCGATAGGGAAACTAAAGAACCACTTATCGGAGTATCAATAATCGTAAAAGGTAGCGCAAAAGGTACTGCCACCGATCTTGACGGTAAATACCGTCTGACAAACATCCCTAAAGGGGAAACTCTGCATATCAGTTACATTTCTTATAAAACAGTGGAATCCGCGCCGATTTATGCCAGCGCAGGAGAAACCGTAACTCTTGATTTTGCGTTGGAAAACGATAATCACACCCTTAATGAGATTACGGTTACAGCAAAAAGGAATCTTGAGGGGGAAACTGCTTTGAGGCATGAACGAATAAACTCATCGTTTGCAATTGAAAACCTCGGAGCAAAAGAAATGTCGGCAAAAGGAATTTCTAACGTTGCCGATGGTGTGAAAAAAATATCCGGGATATCAATTGCCGAAGCGGGTCAATTATTCGTGCGCGGATTAGGCGACCGTTATAGCATTACTACACTCAACGGGCTCCCAATTGCATCGCCAAATCCCGATCATAAACTTATACCACTCGATCTCTTTCCAGCATCTACAGTGCAGAATATAACAGTGAGTAAAGTGTATCAAGTAGCATCATTTGCCGATTACTCAGGAGCACACATTAATATAAGCACACGCGAAAACGTAGGCACAAACTTCTATTCGGTAGGAGCTTCCCTCGGAGGAAACAGCAGTTCAATATTCCAGCCATTTTATCATAGTGACAATATCGGATTCTTAAAAACCGGGAATCTTTCGCAATCAATCAAAGATATGTCACCATCGCAATTCAGTAATTATATCAAAAAATCCGACCCTTTCAAAACTAATTTTTCAATCTCTAAGCGCACAGCACTACCAAACTTCGGAATTACAGCGGCAATGGGAAGATTTTGGAATATCGGGAGCGCAAAATTGAGTGTTCTCGCATCAATCGGTGCTTCTAATGACACATATTCAACTAAAGATTCGTATATCGCCAATCTCACGGCACAAGGCACTGTGCTCAATGAATTTACCTATGACTCATACACCGACGAGCTTAAACTTGCCGGGCTATTGAGTGTGGGGTATAATTTTAGAGAAGATGACCATATAAATTACACTATGTTTTATGCTCGCAATGCTATCGACGATTATCGTAATCGCGAAGGTGTCGATTCTGAAGGTGTACACCTTATAGGTAGTAATAGTGTGCTTCACATATATTCTTTATTTAATCATCAATTGAGTGGTAAACATAATTTCGGTAGCAAATTTCAATTAAATTGGAGTGGATCTTATGGAATGACCCGTAGCGATGAACCAGACAGACGCCAAGTAATGTTTCGCAAGGATAATAATATTATTTCACTATTCAAGCTCAACAAGCAAGAGACAATGCGATACTTCGGGGAGCTCGGTGAAGATGAGGTAGTGGGGGAAGCCAGATTGAGATATAATTTCACAGATAATGGATTCTTGAAATTTGGAGGTGCATATAAAGACAAATCACGCAATTATCATTCCACTCGATTCTACTACAACCTCACTAATATTAATCCTGAAATAACGAATATTTACGATACTAATTCTTACCTTAATCAAGAGAATATTGCCAACGGTACTATTTCTGTGACAAAAGATTCTCAACCAAAATCAAACTATTTTGCCGGTAGCAGTATTGCAGCCGGATTCTTAGAGGGGGAATATAATTTTGGAGAGTTACTCATGATTAATGCCGGAGTGAGGTTTGAAAGCGCACGTCAATGGGTAAAATATTGGAATGATGCTTCTATCGAGAAGAAATCAGAACTCAACAAAAACGACTTCTTTCCGGCTGCAAACATGAAATTCAATTTCAACAAAGAAAATTCACTTCGTTTCTCATTCTCGCGCACTATTACTCGCCCATCATTTATCGAGATGGCTCCTTTTCTATACAAAGAATCCTATGGTAGCGCAGAAATTCGCGGTAACGACCAACTTCAAAACGGATATAACATTAATATTGATCTTAGATATGAAATATTCGGGGCAAACTCAAATGATATGATATCGGTTACCGGATATTACAAAAAACTCAAAACACCAATCGAACGTGTACAGGAATCTTCGGGAGGATCTGCTGTTCATTCATTCCGCAATGCCGAAGATGGAACCGCTACAGGTATCGAAGTAGAGTTGCGCAAAAGCCTATTCCCATTCCTGCGCGTAGGGTTTAATGCATCCTATATGTATACAAATGTGGTATTGCCAGAAAACGGCGGAGTATACACAGATACACAGCGAGGATTGCAGGGAGCATCACCCTATCTTGCAAATGCCGATATTACATATATGATTCAGCCTACCGAAACTTCAAGTTTGAGCATAGCATTGCTCTACAACCTTCATGGTCCCAGAATTCAAGCTGTAGGTATTTTCGGCATGAGCAATATAATGCAAAAAGAGCTTCACACCCTCGATTTTGTATGCAACTACAATATCAATAAAAACATTGCGCTTCGCGCTCAAGTAAAAAATATGCTCAACTCCACGAATAAATTCACTCAGGAGCTTAAAGAAACTGGAGAGAACATTGTGGTAGAACACTTCAAAACCGGGGTAGAATTTCAAATCGGAGCATCCTATAACTTTTAATTTCTCATATAACCATTTATAATAAACTTTGAAAAGATGAAAAAGATGAATTTCAAAATCGCGTTTATCGCACTTTGTGCAATTACAACTTTAGTATCATGCAATAGTTCTGGTGATGATCCTAAACATGTGGAAGAAACCGAATTAATCGGTGAGCTTACCACCAACCGCACTCTTCTCAGTGGTTACACATATTCACTTACGGGTGGTTATCACGTAAAATCCGGCGTTACTCTTACTATTGAACCAAATGTTACTATCGTAGCGAAAGATGATAATATCGTTGATTATATCCTTGTAGAACAAGGCGGGAAAATCAATGCCAACGGTACAGCTTCACAACCAATCGTTATGACTTCCGAGCGTAAAGAACCGGGTGCTTGGGGTGGAGTGCATATTTGTGGTTATGCCCCTATCAATGCAGGAGTAACAGCTAAATCGGAAATTGGAGATGCTCCTTACGGTGGAAGTAATGTTGCCGATAATTCCGGTATCTTGCGTTATATACGTTTGGAATACACAGGATATGCTTTCAGCGAAGAAAAAGAGGCTAACGGTTTCACATTCTATGGAGTGGGCAATGGAACTGTTGCAGAATATCTTCAATCCTACAAAGGATCGGATGATGGGTTTGAGTGGTTTGGCGGAACAGTGAATTGCAAGTATCTCGTTGCTACCGACAACACTGATGACTCTTTCGACTGGACTGAAGGATGGCAAGGAAAAGGTCAATTTTGGGTAGCAGTGCAAACGTCTGCTGAATGTGATTGCCTAATTGAAGCCGACAATAATAGTAAAAATGCTACTGCAAGTCCTGTATCTCACCCTATCATTGCTAATATCACATTGATTGGTAACGGTTCTACAACTGCTAAACGTGGTATTCGTTTACGTGCAGGTACAGAAGCTGAAATATACAATACACTTGTAGTTGGCAAGCCTCAATGTATCACGACAGAAACCTCTCAGACTGAAAATAGTCTTGTTTCGGGAACTTCTAAACTCAGTTATATATATACTTCTGGAAGTGTTGTAGCAAATGAAGGAATTTACAGCTCAGCGTTGTTCACTTCAAATGACAACAATCAAATTAACCAACAAATTTCGTTTACGAATACCTATGTTGGCACAATAGCCGGTGGAAAAGATATGAGTTCTGTGAACAATTTCTTCAGTAACGCCCCTTTCAAGGGCGCAGTATCTGCCGATAACAATTGGACAGCCGGTTGGACTCGATAATAGATTTCACTTCAACTTAGAAAAACGCAATCCTATGAAGCCTGCTCACCGCGACGGTAAGCAGGTTTTTTGTATCATGGAATCAGAATAGCATTAATCCAAATGCCATAATAGCCATTCCGGCTACCACTCCACCTATTGCATAGTGATGATGTCCATATTGTTCTGCACTCGGTAGCAGTTCGTCAAATGAAATATACACCATGATACCTGCCACAAATGCCAACAGCAACGCACTTATCGTAGGGCTCCAGAATGGTAGAAGAAATAAAGCACCTACGGCTGCACCTACCGGCTCAGAAAGTCCTGAAAGAAATGAATAGCGTAACGCTTTTTTCTTATCCCCTGTGGCATAATATATAGGAACAGATACGGCTATCCCTTCGGGTATATTATGGATTGCAATTGCAACGACAATAGGGAGTGCTACATCAAGTCCATCGAGTGCCGATGCAAATGTGGCAAGTCCTTCGGGGAAGTTGTGAACTCCGATTGCAAAAGCGAGCATCACTCCTGTGCGCTTCATGCGCGACTTATCCACACCCTCCACTATTTTATGTACCTCGTGTGGATTTTCATCTTCGGGAATAAAAAAATCTATTATAGTTATTAACGCAATTCCGGCAAAGAATGCAAGCACCGTGTAAAGCACGGCTGTTTTGTGTGAAAAAATTGCTGAAAGGCTTTCAATGCTTCCGGGCATGAGATCCATAAAGCTCACATAAACCATCACTCCACCCGAAAGCCCCAGCGACATCGCGAGAAACTTTGTGTTGGATGCCTTGGCAAAAAATGCCATTAAACTTCCTATACCGGTAGATAATCCGGCTATTGCCGTAAGTCCCAACGCAAGCCATACTGCGGATGAAGATAATTCCATAAAATAACTTATTTAGAATATAAAAAGACAAATATAATGCATCTATAACGCTAAATTAAATTATTTCGATTAAATTTACAGCATTATTTTTCATTAATGGCTTCGATTCTCACAAATAACGATACAGAACTAATAGAGCAATTGCGTGATAATGCTACCTGCCGAGAGGCTTTTGGTAAAGTTATTGCACTATATTCTGAGCCGTTATATTGGCACATCCGCAAAATGGTAATTAGCCATGACGATACCAATGATTTATTGCAAAATACATTTCTGAAAGCGTGGACAAATATTGAATATTTCAGAGGAGAAGCAAAGTTATCAACATGGCTTTATAAAATTGCAATAAACGAAACTCTAACATTCTTGGCTCGTGAAAGAGCTAAAAATAATCTTTCGATTGATGATGCTGATTCTTATTTAATAAATAATCTGCAAACCGACGAATGGTTTGACGGTGATGAGTTGCAAATACTTCTCCAAGAAGCCATAGCTCAACTCCCTGAAAAACAAAAGTTAGTATTCAACATGAGATATTTTGATGAAATGAAATATGAAGATATTTCAGAAATTTTAGGCACGTCTGTCGGAGCATTGAAAGCATCGTATCATCATGCGGCTAAAAAAATTGAGCAATATTTTACAGACCACGATTAAACCTTTCGGATTAAAATCTGTCATAGAATTGCATTATGAAAAAAGATGAACCTAAAATATTATCCCGTTTGAGTAAGGACCCCGGTTTTAAGGTCCCGGATAATTATTTTAAAGATTTCGCAGCTAAAATGACGGAATCTCTACCCGAAAAAGTTTATATTGCAGATCCGGCTCCTACATTATGGCATCGTATGCGCCCGTGGGTGTATATGGCAGCTATGTTTGCTGGAATTTGGTGCATGATGAAGGTTTTCACTACCATGCGCGACAATTCCCCTACATCTCTCAATCCGGCTATTGCCGAAGCATTCAATCATGAATCGTTTGTTGATGAATTTGTAATGACAAATAATTTCGATGAATTTGAGTTGCTTCAAGATTTATGTGAAGACAGTGTGGATATTGCATCCGCTATATACACCGACAGCATTAAATAATTAAGAGTTGAATTAAAGAATGAATCGATTATTATTTCATAGAGTAGTCTTATTAGCTTCGATTATCACGACATTATCCTTTCCTATATATGCAGAAAATGATGCCGTAAATAATCACAAAAAATGGTTTTCGGAGGTGAGAGAATATAAACAAGAATTTCTTACTAAAGAAATGAACCTCACCAAGGAACAACAGCAAGCATTCTTCCCTCTCTATAAAGAAATGGAGCAGGAGGTATTTAAGATAAATATGGAAGCGCGCGAAATGGAGAAAAAAGTTTCTTGCGATGCATCTGCTTCCGATCTCGAATATGAAAAAGCAGCACAAGCAATGCAAGAGGTTAAAGGGAATGAGGCTAAAGTAGAAGCAATCTATTTCGATAAATTCTCAAAAATACTATCCAGTAAACAACTTTTTCAATTAAAACGTGCCGAAAACCGTTTCACCCGAAGTATGCTTCAACACCATAAGAAAAGAACTAACTAAACTAACTTTATCATACTATCGCCTCCGGATAGTCGCACAATAAACAAAAGCGACTTTCCGGATTTTTTGTATCTAAATTTGTTATTTTGAATATATATTAATTATCTTGCAGGATTAAACATAAAAATATTGTTATGAAACTATTTTCAGTAATATTATCGGTTGCAATTGCATTCAATCTATCATCTGCTGTTGCTACTTTAAAAACACAAAAGTCGGCTTATCCTCAAACTATGATGACCGATGCTAAAGTAATGCTCGATAATGCATTGGATAAACAAGACGATAACAAAATTATTAAATCACTCATCGACTATTTTGATGCCTTATATTCGATTTCGGACTCCGGCTTGCCTCAATCTATAGAGCTGATTGACAGCGTTATATCAACTACAGATAACCCTGTAACAAAATCTATGTTATATTCTATTGAAGCCCAAGCCTTTAGCTCTAATATGTCTCGAAATAGATTCAATAACAAAATTAATATAGATCGCCCTACTCCATTGGATATTACCGAATGGAGTTCTATGGATTATTCCAAAAAGATAATGAATCTTATCACGCTATCATTGAAAAATGCAGAGATTCTCAAAAATACCCCCATTACAAAATATAAAGATTGTATATCATTCAATAAAAAGGGGATAATATTTTGTCCTACAGTGTTTGACTTTATATCCTATAATGCAATTAATTGTATTAACAATATAATCAGCGACACACCTCAAGATAATACTTCAAGCCAAAAGGCTAAAAATCAAGCTGAAACGATATTTGCAAATCTATTGGATTTTCATAAGAATAACTATGCACCCTATATTTATTCATTAATTCATCAAATGGAATATCAATCCGGGATAAATAATTTCAAGCAAGAAAATTTGAAAACTCAATATGCCCAGTTATATGATAAATATTTTCTGATTACTCCATTTTCGGGATTATTTCTTGCAGAGGAGAATAACTACAGATATAGCGATAATATTGCCGAAAGGAGCAATCAGATTTTAAATGACTGGAATTTCCAACTTAAATTGCAACAATTCGTCAAACGCTACCCTAAATACATGTTTGTAAATGATATTAAACGTATCATTGCCGAATTGGAAAGGGGAAGTATCAGTTTAAATATTAATTCCACAATCTCATCCACCGATTCAATAAGAATTAAGTGTGTAGTGAAGAATGTGAATAAATACACCATTTCAATAATTCCACAAAACGGGACCATTCTACCTAAATCAGTGCTTCACAAACCGATTAAAATCACCACTCGTCATAAATTACCATTCATGGATACTACGGTGGTGGTATTTCCTCCGCTACCCTATGGAGAGTATTCATTAATCGCCGACTTCCCCAAGAAAGTTTCAGCTAAAAGAGAGTTTCCCATAAAATTCCGTGTCACCAATATTATGACAAATATTTTATGCACCCAAAATGGAGAAAATAAAGCGATTGCCACCGACAATATGACAGGAGCTCCAATTCCGGGAGTTGAAATAATGATAAATAATCGAGTGGATAACACATCTAAATTAGGAGCCTATACCGACCAATCTGGGATTGCAGTTTTGAATAACATTTCTCGTGGCGAGATACAAAGTGTGATGGGAAAAGATAAATATTCCACCCCTGTATATTTCTATGGCAATATGCGCGAGAAAAACAGAAGGCAGGTGATGAATTGTGAAATATTTACCGATTTGGCTGTGTATCGTCCCGGTGATACTATAAAATTTGTAGGAATAAGCTATTATTTCAATGAAGATAGACGCATAACGGTAAATGACACAGATTTTCAAGTATATTTGAGAAATCCCAATTATGAAATAACTGATAGTATAAAATTAAGAAGTGACGCTTTTGGACGATTTACATCATCGTTTGTAGTACCCAAAACAGGACTTAACGGCAATTACTCCATAAATGTAACTCTCGACAATATAAACGACCGGATATCCTCCAAATATATAGAAGTGAGCGAATACAAAGCTCCGAGTTTCATGTTGGAATTTGTGGATATGAAACCTCATTACACTACAATTGGTGGCGATCTGAATATAAGAGGGGTTGCAAAAACATATTCCGGTGTTCCACTTACGGATTGCGATGTTACAATCTTATTAAAGAAATCATCCTATTTCCGATTTATGATGCCTCATGATAGCAATATTTTATTGCAAGAATTTAAATCGACCACTAACTCTAAGGGTGAATTAAATTTCACAATACCGGCATCTCTATTCAACCAGTCATCTGAAATTCCATTCTCTATTTACACGCTTGTGGCATCTGCCACAAATATGGCTGGAGAAACTCAATCGTCTGAGGACATATTTACTGTAGGAAAAAATTACACAGTAATATTTCAAAACTCCAATGGGATAGATATATCGAATCCAATCAAGTTGCCTGTAATCATAAATTCATCAATTGATGATAATAAATTGGTAAAATATTCATATTTATTAAAGGGCATAAACACTACAGATTCGTTGAAAGGTGATTTTATTCCGCAGGTTTCTAAAATCGACATATCGTCCTTAAAATCGGGGGAATATAAATTATCAGTTAAAATTACAGATGGGGATTATACTTCGGATTCATCAGATAACATAATTCTATTTCGTCCGTCAGATTCAACATGCCCTATCAAATCGGCTATGTGGATTCCTAATGACACTGTGAGGTGCAATAATGATAGTGTGGTAACATTCACCATCGGTAACTCCACTCCAAAAAGTTATATCTACTATATCGCATATAGTTCTAATGATATCGTAGCCAGCGGTTGGCTTGAATACGCAGCAGGAATGAGAAATTTCAGCATTAAGATTCCACAACCATTCACAGGACAAATGAATGTGATGCTCATGACCACATCCAAATATGAAACCTATTCAAAAATCGTCAAGGTGTTGCCTTCATCTCCCGATAAGAAAATTATATTAAGCTCCTCATCTTTCCGCGATAAAATAATGGCAAATAGCACTGAGCGATGGACTTTCACCTTAAAAGATAATTATGGTAATCCTATCAAAGGGGCATTCCTTGCAGAAATGTATAATAGTGCTCTGAATACTTTTGCACCCAATCGTTGGAATTGGTCGCCAGAAATATATTACCCCTATTATTGCAATTTATTCAAATCATCATCCTATTTGGCAAACGCTTATTTCCAAACTTCAATAAAAAAATACAAATCGACCTACGTCGAATTTCCTTCATTTGAAGAAATAGAGTTTCCCGATAATCATGTAAGAAATAGGATGCGCCTAAATAATATGATGAAATCTGAAGATAATGCAGATTATTTGCATGAAGTGATAGTGATGGAAAAAGCCTCGGTAGGTGCAACTAAATCTGCCACAAATATGGCAACGATGCCTAAAATAGATATTCGTACTCGAAATATTCAGTCGGGGTTATGGAAACCGCTATTGCAAACAAATGCCAATGGCGAAATTACACTCACCACTCCCATCCCAAATGAAAATACAACATGGTATTTCCAAGCATTGGCATATTCCGACGATCTGCTCACAAGTATATTATCCAAAGAAATAATATCACAAAAGCCAATAATGGTTGCGCCCAATTTACCTCGTTTCTTGCGTCAAGGAGATAACACGGTTTTATCGGCGTCAATACTCAATGCGACAGATAGTATAAAGGAATGTAACGTCATAATAGAGCTGTTCAATCCTATCGATAATAAAGTGATCAAAACTAAAAGCTCAAAAATATCAATTGCGCCAAATTCACAGGACACATGCATTATTGATTGGAATGTACCCGATAATATTTCATTAATCGGATACCGTATTAAAGGAGCTACTTCTCAATATGGAGATGGTGAGCAATCTGTAATTCCTGTGCTACAGGCATCTACTTATATAACAGAAAGCAAACCATTCTATCTTACCCAAGGTGAAAAGAATTATACCATCGACATACCTAAAGCCTCAACTGAAAGCCGAATTACTTTTGAATATTGCGACAATCCTATATGGTATTGTGTCACAGCTCTTCCTTCAATCTCTTCGAGTGGTAATATGACAGCCAACGAAACTGCTAATTCGTTGTTTGCTATATGTATTGCAAAAGGTATTGCCGAATCATATCCAATGATACAAAATGCATTGTCACACTGGGCTGAAATGCCGAGTGACTCCACACTTGTTTCGATGCTTCAACGCAACGAATCATTGAAAATAGGTCAATTATCGCAAAGTCCTTGGCTTAATAGTGCGCAAAAACAGACGTTGCGCATGAAGCAATTTAAAGATATATTTAATAAATACGAAATGCCTAATCGCATTTTGAACCTGGTAAACCGACTAACTGAATTGCAAAATATCGATGGTGGCATCGGATGGACCTCTTCAAGTATATCTTCTCCATACATCACCAATACGGTATTGGTGCTACTCGGTGAAATCAACAAATTGGGATTCTTACCGGAAATACCTCAACTCACATCGTTGATATCCGGAGCAATGAAATATATGGATAAAGCGACTATAAGCTCATTTGAGAATATGAAAAAATATGATAATGTTACTTATGAAGCATTTCTTCCCTATATCTACGCTCGCTCGTTGTTCCCTAAAATACCTTACTCAAGCGATTTATCGGGATTAAAATCAAATGCAATCAAAGCTTTCGCCAACAACTGGAAAAACATGAATTTGCCCGATAAAGCATATGTAGCTATTGTAATGCAGAACGATAATAAGACATCGGTAGCCAAAGATATTATGGAATCAATTCGCCAATATGGAATATACAAACCGAATACCGGAATGTGGTGGGAAAATAAAAACAACGGCATATATTCCTATTATTATAATCCGGTGGCACTCACTACATTGTTTCTCAATGCGTTTCATGCAATAGAGCCTCAGTGCAAGGAAATTGACATGATACGCCAATGGATATTACTTCAAAAAGAGACTACCGATTGGGGTAATTCAAGCATGGCTTCGGCTGCCGTATATTCATTGCTTAATTCGGGAACAAAATGGAACTTAACACCACAGTTGCCTAAAATAACGATAAATTCAAAGGCTTTGCCTATAGATTCTATAGCTAAATATACCGGTTACATTCAAACTCAGATTAAATCATCAAAAAACAATCGCAACTCAGTGGAAATTAGCCGATCGACTAATGCTCCTGCTTGGGGTAGTATATTCACTCAATACTCTGAACAAATTAAAGATATTAAAAACGTATCGATCGAGGGATTGAGTATTTCAAAAGATTTTATATCGGCTTCGGGGGATAAATATATCGAAAACAAAACTCCAAAAGTGGGTGATAAAATAAAGGTATATCTCACCATAAAAACAGATCGCGATCTTGAATATGTGATGATAAAGGATGATAGATGTGCAGCTATGGAGCCTGTAGACCAGCTTTCGGAATATAAATATCAAGATAGACTATCATTCTATCAGGAAACTAAAGACTCTGAAACAAATCTATTTATCACCAATTTACCGAAGGGGACTCACACTATTTCTTATGACGTGTACATTATGGCTCCCGGTAGCTATAGCTTAGGCATTGCAACAATTCAAAGTCAATATGCACCGGCTCTCACCGCACACTCCGAAGGAACCATAATAAACATCAAATAACCCAACTTACAGAGATAAGCACGAGCTATGCAACATTCGTTGTATAGCTTTGGAGAAGATAGGCTGCTCTCGGAAATTTCAAAGTTGAAAACAAGTTTTCACTTTGTTATTTCTCTCGTTGTATTTCTTTGGAGAAGATAGGCTGCTCTCGGAAATAACAAAGTTGAAAACAAGTTTTCACTTTGTTATTTCTCTCGTTTGCACTATCTTTGCAACCTATACCCATAACGAATGGCAACTGACAACACAACAGATATATCAATTAATCTTGACGAAAAGAAATGGTATGCAATTCGCGTAACATACAACCGTGAGATGAAAGTTAAGGCGGAATTGGAAACCATGAATGTGGAGCATTTCTTACCTATGCAATATAAAGAAGTAATGCAAGGTGAGCGAAAAGTGCGCATTTTGAAGCCATCTATTCACAATCTTATTTTTATTTATGCCACTAAAGATGAAATAATAGATTATAAGATGAGTACAGCTCTACCAATAAGATACATTATGGATAGGGAAACCAATCGACCAATGATAATTCCTGAAAGGCAAATGCGTAATTTTATTGCGGTGGCTGGCACTTACGATGAACAGATTATATATCTTGAATGTAACCCCACCAATATGAAACGCGGTGAGAGGGTACGCATTACAGGTGGAATTTTTGCAGGTGCCGAAGGGGAATTTATCAGGGTGAAAGGCGATCGAAGAGTAGTAGTCACAATTCCCGGTGTCGCTGCTGTGGCTACCGCTTTCATTCATCCATCGTTAATCGAAAAAATATCAGATAACTAATGATTACACCTAAATCTATCAACCAACAACGCATTGAATACTTCGATTTATTAAAAGGAATTGCAATCTTTATGGTTGTGATGGGGCATGTACTCACAATGTGTGTACGTGATATTGATTCAGCTTTCACATTCAAACTCATAAGCGAAGTGCATATGCCGCTTTTCTTTTTTATAAGCGGATATCTTACTTATAAAGTAGGTTTTTGTCGTCCAAATCTATGGAAACGATTCAAGCAACTCATAATACCATTTGTAGTTGTAAGTGCTTTGTGGATATGGTATTTTCCTCATAGCCGATTGCAATCCCCTATTTCCGATAATCTGCTCGGTATGTACGAAAGCTATTGGAAAGATGGTTATTGGTTCACGTTGTGTTTATTTGAGATGTTTCTCATATATTTCCCATTGAGTATCTTATTGAAGAAATTAAATAATTTCTTTGCTCAATCTCTCGCAATATTAGCTGTGTATGCTCTATTGATATTTCTCTCTACTCAATTTTCATTTCCCGATAAAAATTTTGACCCTGCCGGTCTTGGTCTCCTCACGAGTTTTTTCCCGGTGTTTATGATAGGTGTAATGGCACGTAGATATAAATCGCAATTTGATAAATTAGTAAAAGGCAACCTAAGCCTTGTAATAGCATTATTAGCTTTTGGAGGCGCATTTTATTTTTCGGCATATTGGTGGGAATTTCCCAATATTCCACAATGGGGAATACTTATTGCACGCCCTATTGCGCATCTTGCTCTTATGATAATTGCTATAATTCTTATTACGCCCTGGAGCAACCGCGAATTTTCAGATGGTAGGAATCCATCAGTTGTGGCTAAATATTTCAATTATCTCGGTCGCGAAAGTCTTTCGATATATTTGCTCCATTATTTCTTTTTATTCCCACTCACGCCCCTCCAAGAGCCACTACGCGAGCTTGGATTATCAATGGTTCCGCTGTTGGTGCTTGCTATTGTTTGTGCTTTCTGTGTGATAGCCGTCACCCTATTTGTAAGCTATATAATAGAGCGCAACAAATATCTTAGCTTTATATTGATTGGAAAAGAAATAAAATAAGGGCGTTTTTTCAATGCATGATGCACCAATTTCATGTATCTTTGCATAAAATAAAGTCGATTATGAACTCACGAATATTTTTATCATTTCCTCATCTTGGTGGAAATGAATTGCATCGCATTGAGGAAGCTTTTAAAGAAAGTTGGGTAGTGCCTTTAGGTCCTAATGTGGATGAATTTGAAGAAAGACTCGAAAATTTTCTCCACACAAAAAACATCATTGCTTTAAGCGCAGGCACGGCTGCTTTGCACCTCGGATTGGTGATGCTTGGCGTCACACAGGGGGATGAAGTTATATGTCAATCGTTTACATTTGCGGCAAGTGCCAATCCGGTAACCTATCAAGGAGCCAATCCGGTATTTGTGGATAGCGAGCCTGATACCTGGAATATGTCGCCACAATATCTTGAGGAAGCGATAATCGACCGTAAGAAAATTACCGGCAAATATCCTAAAGCAATCATTCCGGTTCATCTATATGGAATGCCGGCAAAAATGGATGAAATAACAGCCATTGCCCAAAAATATGGAATACCAATTCTCGAAGATGCCGCCGAAGCCATCGGATCGGAATACAATGGTAAAAAATGTGGTACGCTGGGAGAGTATGGAGCATTGAGTTTCAACGGAAACAAAATGATTACCACTTCGGGCGGAGGTGCTCTTATTTGCCCCACTCCCGATGATGCAAAAAAAGTACTTTTCTATGCCACTCAAGCACGCGAAAATCGTCCATATTATTATCATGAAGTAGTAGGATATAATTATCGTCTAAGCAACATTAGCGCAGCTATCGGATGCGGACAGATGGAAGTAATCGAAAGCCATATAGCACGGCGCCGTGCTATTCACAAATTATATATGGAGGGATTGCGAAATGTGCCGGGAATTAACGTAGTTGATAATCCATCTGAAAAATTCAATTCAAATTTCTGGCTATCAACAATATTGATAGATCCTATTACCACTGGAATGACTCCCGAAGATTTCCGCACTGCATTAGAAAAAGAGAATATCGAAACTCGCTGGCTATGGCGCCCAATGCACATGCAACCGGTATTTAAAGATTCTCCCTATTATGGTAGCAACGTTGCCGAATCACTGTATCACAAAGGTTTATGCCTACCAAGTGGATCAATTCTCACAGATGAAGAAATAGCACGCGTAATAGCAGCCATCACACTGGTTGCCACACGATAATTACCTCATCCTGCAATGAAACAAGCAATAATAGCCTTTGACCTCGATGACACCCTATACAAAGAAGCCGATTATGTACAATCGGCTTTTCATGCAATAGATCATTATATTAAATCTCAATTTGGAATATCCTCCACATTCACGATTCTGGATCGGGCACGAATTGAGGGCAAAAATCCATTTGATGCACTTTTCATGGCAATAGGCAGCAATATAATATCCCTGGAAAAGCTATTAGAAATATACAGATTTCACCATCCAACAATCACCCTCGACGATTGCACACATAATTTACTGGATACATTGAGCAAAAATCACACTTTAGCTCTTATTACAGATGGACGAAGCCTCACGCAACGCAATAAAATCTTGGCACTATCCCTCGACAAATACTTCCCAAACGAAAATATTTTCATTTCAGAAGAAACCGGACACGACAAACACAGCATCCACAACTTTCAGATGCTTTCCAACCAATACCCCGAAATTTATAAATTTTATTATATAGCCGACAATCCTGCAAAAGACTTCTTTTATCCCAATCAACTTGGATGGACTACTGTATGTCTGAAAAGCAATGGCAGAAACATCCATCCACAAGACATTTCACTCCCCAATCCCTATCAAGCTGCCCACACAATTTCCAATATCGCAGAATTAGCCTCTATTATAGCCACATAACCAATATCAATAATTTTTACCCTAAAAAAATCCTCTTTTTTAATGCCAAACAAAAAAAGAATATGTAATTTTGCACACATAAACCACCAATAGGAAAGATGCCGGAGTGGTCGATCGGGACGGTCTCGAAAACCGTTGTACTGGTAACGGTACCGAGGGTTCGAATTCCCCTCTTTCCGCAAAACGCGAAAGCAAAATCCCCGACCGTAATTAGGGGCTAAAATATATTTTGCAGATCATTATTCATCATGGCAAAAAGGAACGATTGAACATATTAATAAATTAATCAGACAATATATTCCTAAAGAATGTTCTTTTAATTCGATTAACGATCTGTCTATCAGAATTTTCCAATTCGTAATAAACAGAATACCAAAAAAACTAAATTTTGCCTCCCCTACTAATCATTTTTTCAAATTTCTTGTTTAATTTCGCACTTGCTATTTGAATCTGCGGTTAATCAATTAAATCTTTATTCCCTTTAATTATACTGAAATATTTCCTATATTTGGGACATGATAGGCAGTTCTTCATATCCACACATAGCGAGGATTTCCTAAAAGGATTGCTTGATGCAGATAGTGATAATGTTAAGATAATTCGTATTATGCAACAGTAAAGGTTTGTATATAGTTCCTGTTGGAAAGTTAGAGTATTTTTACAAGCCAAAATCGAATATGCATTGTACACAGTGGGTAAATGAAGTATTAGAAAATGTAGATTTAAAGCTTGATGTAGAATTAAAAGATGCTCGTGAATTTATTAAAACGATTATTGAAGCATAATTTGTTAGTATGCTATTTTGAAACTCAAGTTTTATCTGTTAGACAAAGGGATTGAATTATGAACATAAAAGAGGTACTACATCAACCAGAAGGGCGCAGATTAGAGTTTAAGGCTGATTTGCCTGAAAACTCTGATTTGGCTAAGACGGTTGTAGCATTTGCCAATGATGCAGGCGGTGATCTGTATATTGGTGTGGCAGATGACCCTCGTGAAGTGGTTGGGTTGGATGAGGATAAGTTGATGGCTATCGAGGAGAAGATCAGCAATATCATTTTCGACCGTTGTTATCCTGCGATATTACCGGAGATTAAATTTATTAGTGAGGGGGATAAACACCTGATTCAGGTGACTGTTTTCAGAGGCAGCACGCCACCTTATTATCTCAAAGAGAAAGGTAAGTTACAAGGAACATTTATTCGTGT
>CAZYEO010000031.1:0-20593 GCA_964646495.1 uncultured Muribaculaceae bacterium | reverse complement strand
GTAATAATTCATGACAAAGCTCAATAAGCACATTGCAACTATAACGCCAATAATGCCGATAATAATTTGTGGCACCTTTGGCTTTGTTTCCTCGGAAATGTGGTTTTCGATTTTTGTATTTTTATTTATTTTTACGTCAGAAACATTATATACGGCTGTATTTCCCTCGGTGCAGTCCAAAAGCTCACTAATCAGCTCATAGACAGACTGTGTTCTTGTTTTTGTGTCAAATTCCATACCCTTGATTATTGCGTCGGAAACATTTTGTGGGATTGAGGAATTGATATAGTTTGGGTTAGGGCAACGTCTGCCCTTTGAAAGCTCAAAAACATCAAGTGGAACAGAGCCTGTGATTGTTCTGAAAAGTGTTGCACTAAGTCCGAAAACATCTGTCCAGTTTCCCTGCCATCCGCTTGCCTCATATTGTTCAGGCGCACCATAAAATTTCGGGATACTTTCGGGAATTTCGCTGAAGCGAGTGCGGTTTGATGCTATTGAAAAATCGGAAATATAAAGGTTCTTTTCACCATCCATAAGGATAGTTTCGGGGGAAATTGACCTGTGCAAAATATTTTTTTCTTGCAGCAAAGTCAGTGTTCCGAAAATCGGTCTGAAAAGTTGTTTTGCTTCGCTCCAAGGAATGAAGTTATCGTTATATTTCAGATACTGCTCGAGAGATACGACTTCCATATACTTATAGACTGCATAAACTGTTCCGTTTTTTTCAAAAGTTTCAACAAGAGGGATTGTGCTTATAATCGGCGAAAGCTCTTTCAGCGTTAGGCACAACTCTCTATAATCGGAATAAAGCGCTTTAAACTTAACCTCACAGCTATTTTTGGGGTATATTGTATATTTATTTTCAGCTCTTTCACAAATAAGAAAAGGTGCAAATTCTTTTATGTATACCTTTTCGTTTGAAAGTTTATCGTAGCCGATATAAACTATACTTTCTCCATCTGAGGACTTTGCCTCGCCAAAAATAAATCTATCGTTATAAACTGTTCCGACAGGCAAAGATTTCGAGATATTTCCATCAAAATTTTTCACATATCCGCAAACAGGGCAACTGCATAATATACTTTCTTACCGGTAGGGTATATCCCCGTGATAAACATTACCTTGTCGCTTGAATTATCACTCATTATTGCTTTATATATTTCCTCTACAGCATCTACATTCGACACAGGTATATTATTAATATCTGTAATAACGAATCCGTCTTTAATTCCTGCACGTTTAAATTTGCCATCTTTAACTCCCACGACTTCTAAACCTTGAGATATTCGCAAATCTGAGAGTTTATCTTTTGACAATTCTTTGAAAGCACAACCAAGTGACATCATATCAGTAGATTTTGTCATTGACGTGCTACCTTGATTATTCTTTAATGTGAGAGATATTTTTTGTTCTTTATTGTCGCGCACAAATGTAATAGTAATATCGTCTCCAGGGCGATATTTATTCATCTGTTCCTGCATAACTCCACTATTCTTTATTTTGACATCGTTAATATGAGTTATTACATCACCTTCTTTAATTCCAGCCTCAAGAGCGGAACTTCTATCTGCTACTTTTCCTACATATATTCCTTCATTTACAGCTGTAATATTTTTTTCTTTTGCTATTTCAGAAGTCAATTCAGAATATGATATACCTAATACAGCACGTTGCACAGCTCCAAATTGCTTGATATCAGTAATTATTTTCTTCACTATCGATGATGGTATGGCAAAAGAATATCCTGCATAATTACCTGTTTCAGAATATATGGCAGTATTTATACCCATTAATTCACCGTCAATATTCACTAAAGCGCCACCACTATTCCCTGGATTAACGGCAGCATCAGTTTGAATAAATGATTCTACACCCATTGTTCTGCCATGAGTTGAAGCACTTATACTTCTGGCTTTAGCACTCACGATACCAGCCGTAACGGTCGAGGTAAATCCAAATGGATTACCTACTGCAAGTACCCATTCTCCTACCTTTATATCATCGGAGTTCCCAAAAACTATTGGAGAAAGATTTTTTGCCTCAATTTTAATAAGAGCCAAATCAGTTACGGCATCTGTACCTATGATTTTTGCATTGAAACTGCGATTATCATTAAGTGTAACATCCAATCTATCTGCACCATTAATCACATGATTGTTTGTCACAATATATCCGTCTTCCGAAATTATAACACCAGAGCCAAGCCCAATCTGTTGTTGTTGCGGTTGTTGCTGCTGTGGTTGTTGTCCGCGGGGATTAGAATTTCCACCCCCAAATCCGGGTCCGAAGAAAAACTCAAATGGATCTATATAATTTTGTTTAGCCGATTTACGTGGCGATGCAAAACTTTTGATACTCACAACAGCATTTACCGTGCTTTCGGCAGCCTTAGTAAAATCAGTGTCAAAAGATCGTCTTTGCGATGTTTTTATAAATCCATTTGTATCATCCTCTTGGGTTACACATTTATCTGAAAATGTTGAAGAAATATTACCATTTATGGCAGATGTAGCCATAATTGTAGCAGCTGACCCAAGAATCGCTGCACCAAATACCATTAGAATCAATTTACTGGAATTTTTCATAAAGTCATCTGTTAAATTTACATTTGTTTTAATATCTTGAATAGTTAATTTTAACTCTATACAATAACGCAAATGTAGGGTATTATTTTATTACCATAAAAAGAAACAATATGATTTTAATGTAATTTAATAGTGATGTAATCCATTTAGTATTAATTAAACACACAATTAATATTTATAAGGAAAAGAAAAGAAGTTATTGTATCTTTGTTTTAGATTTCAAGATTAAGCACTCCAAAATATATACATTAAATATTATGAACATGAATAAAAACATTCCAACATTCTTATCAAGCATTGTTATATTAACATGTGGTATATTCCTTATTGTTTTTCATGATCGTACTGCACTCATGGAAAATATGATTATAGCACTCGGAATTCTATTCCTAATCCCATCAATCATAGCAATTATTGGAATATTTCTCTTTAGTAACAGAAATAACAACACAGGCACTACGATTTCCTATTACGGATTGGCATCAGCAATAGGAGGCGCGTGTTTTGGATTGTTATTGATAATTGAGCCAGAGATTTTCGTTGGAATATTAGCCTACCTATTTGCTGTAATTTTGATTTTGGCTGGAGTATTCCACATGATTATATTATTTGCATCAATGAAGAGTGTGAGGAAACCTCTGTGGTTTTTTATCCTGCCTTCTTTGATTACAATAGCAGGGTTAGTGATCTTGTTTACAGATATACGCACTATCGAAAGCATAGTAATACTTATTACCGGTATATCATTTGTATGCTTTGCTGTAAATAGCATTATTGAACTTATTGCAATAAAAATAGCTTATCGCAAAGGGATAATAACCCCCTAAAACATTATAATTTTAACCGTAACTTCACGTAATTTATAATCACGTCCGCAACTTCATCACAGCTGAGTTTGGAGGAATCAATAGAGAGATCATACGAAATTGCATTTCCCCATTCTTTTGTAGTATAAAAATTATAATAGTTTGCCCTTAATTTATTTTTCTTCTCAGCCAACGAACGAGCTTCAACATCTGTTATAGCGTCATTTCTATTCATTATTCGAGCCACACGCTCCTCAATGGATGCGTGAATGAATATATTTATGCATCTTGGATTTTCACGTAGCACATAGTCGGCACTTCTACCCACTATGACACATGATGATTCTTCAGCAAGCGTATGCATTACATCACTTTGAGCTTTGTATATATTATCATCGGAGATAGGAGTAGAACCTAAAAAACAAGGCTCGGCATTAAATCCCATATTAAATGAGAATAGATCAGAAAAAAAACCGGGAGAACGTTCATCTGCTTTTTCAAAAAAAGAATGATTTACCCCAGTAGACTGCGAAGCGAGCTTTAATAATTCCTTGTCGTAATACTGAATATCAAGTTTTTTTGCTATTATACTTCCTATCTCGCGTCCTCCGCTACCAAATTGGCGTCCAATCGTAATTACAAATTTATTATTGTCATTCATGTGTTATGTGAATTAGATATCAAGACAAAAATACATATTTCCTTCGGTATTTTAAACACTCGAGCTATAGAAAAGAAAAAAGTATTATATTTGTAGTATAAATTTTAATTATTCAAACACTGATATGGAAGACGAAATAAAAAAGAAACTGTCTAAAGATCAAACTGGACTTCTAACATATGAATATATTGCTAACAATATCAATTCAATAGAAGAAGAAATGCCATTTCTTGTAGATAATATGATACACGTAGATCGTAACGGACAATTCGTAGTAAGCACAGCAAGATACCTTAATGCAATTGACAAAGAAAAATATGCAACGGCAATCGATAAGCTTATAAAAGCAGCGATTGATGTTGATCGTGAACACAAATACATTGCTGATCTTTTGGCAGGTATATGGGGCGCTGATTATGCCGATAGAGCTGACGAATTAAAAAATTCGGATGATAACTTTAGAAGAATCTACAAACGATTATTCCCAGTTGGAATATAATATTATAGTTATTTAATATGCACCGGATCAGGGTATATTCCATAATCACACTATTGCTAATTGCCATGACCACGCAATCCGCATGCTCACAACAAAAGAGTGTAAATCAAACTCAAAAAAAATCTTCAAAAAGCATGACAGAAAATAAAACTACAAAAATAGAAATAAGTACATCATTAGGCGATATAGTAATATCATTATATGACGAAACACCTAAACATCGCGATAATTTCATCAAATTGGTGAATGAAGGTTATTATAATGGGACTCTGTTTCATCGTGTAATAAAAGACTTTATGATTCAAGCAGGCGATGGAGATTCAAAAAATGCAAAACCGGGTCAGATGCTTGGCACTGGTGGACCGGGTTATGACATTGAAGCTGAAATCATATTCCCCCAATATTTTCATAAGCGTGGTGCCATTGCTGCCGCACGTCAAGGTGATAACGTAAATCCAAAACGAAAATCTTCAGGATCACAGTTCTACATCGTTACCGGAAAAGTTATGTCAAAACAGCAATTGGATCAAATGGCACAACAAATGGAATATCGCAAAAAACAAGATACATTCCAGAAGCTTGCCGAACCACATCGTAAAGATTTGATAAAGCTTCAGATGGCTAAAGACACTGCTGCTATCGAGAAACTACGCCAACAAATTATAGACGAAACTGAAGCGCAACTCGCAAATGAACCGCTGGGGTTCACCCAAGAGCAAATCGAAGCATATACAACAATTGGAGGCACTCCTCATCTTGATGGACAATACACTGTATTTGGAGAAATTATTTCGGGAATGGATGTGGTTGAAAAAATAGAAAAAGCATCTACTAATTCTGCCGATCGTCCCAATTCTGATATAATAATAAAAAGTATGAATATAATCAAGAATTAATGATCGATATAAAACGACATACTTTAAGCAATGGACTTCGCATAGTTCACAACTACGACGCTACCACTCAAATGGTAGCGTTGAATTTACTTTATGATGTAGGATCCCGTGATGAAATAATAGGTAAAACAGGATTTGCTCATCTTTTTGAGCACTTAATGTTTGGAGGATCAGCGAATATTCCTAATTTCGATACAGAGCTTCAGGCTGCCGGTGGAGAAAGCAATGCATGGACTAGTGATGATAT
The DNA here is from genome assembly GCA_964646495.1 of uncultured Muribaculaceae bacterium. Taxonomy (GTDB): domain Bacteria; phylum Bacteroidota; class Bacteroidia; order Bacteroidales; family Muribaculaceae; genus HGM05232. Next base: position 14,899 of record CAZYEO010000031.1, on the reverse strand, counting down.
TACTAATTTTTATGAATTAATTCCACGTCATAATATTGAAACTGCATTTTGGCTTGAAGCAGACCGAATGAATGAATTAGCATTCACTAAAACCAATTTGGAAACTCAGAAAAGTGTTGTAATTGAAGAATTTAAGCAACGATGTCTCAATCAGCCATATGGAGACATGGAACATATAATTCGCAAAAATGCATATTACACACATCCTTATCGCTGGCCTGTTATAGGAAATCATATTGACGAAATAAAAGCCGTAGAGATGTCCTCTGTTAAAGATTTCTTTTATTCCCATTATGCCCCAAACAATGCAATTTTATGTATTGTAGGAAATATATCGTTTGAAGAAACCATTTTTCTTGCCGAAAAATGGTTTGGCAGTATTTCCTCAAGAAATATTCAATCGCGAGAACTACCCGTAGAACCAAAACAGCTCACATCAAAATTAATTATAGAAAATAATTCTCAAGTACCTCACAACATCATATACAAAGCATTTCGTATGTGCGACAGGCATAGCCAAGATTATCAATGCACCGATCTTATAAGCGATGTGCTTTCCAACGGCACATCATCAAGATTATATCAAAATCTATTGATGAAAGGGGATATATTCTCTCAAATTGATGCTTCAATTTGGGGCTCTATTGACCCCGGTCTGTTTACAATTAAAGGAACAATCCTACCCACCGTAACATTTGAAGAGGCAGAGAGCGCTATTAATACAGAATTAAACAGATTTATATCGGATTCACCAGCATCAAAATATGAAATAGAAAAATGCGTAAATAAATATGAATCAAAGGAGTTGTTTGGTAATCTTAATCAACTTGAACGTGCATCAAATCTTGCATATCATGAATTATTGGATAATGCCTGTAACATCAATACTGAGATTGACAAATACAGAGACATTACTACATCTCAAATGAGCGAAATTGCAAAAAAACTTTTTGACAAAGATAATTGCACCACATTATATTATGGCTATATGTGAAAGTGTCTTTTATTTGATATTTTAACCTATTTTCACGCATATATATTGCTTTATAGCTCAAAAGAGAGTATATTCGTAACCAAGCAAATATAAAAATTATTAAACCATAACTAATAATAAAAACACTCTTAAATGAGCTACCTTAAATTCGATAAAAGCCTAATGATTAATTTAGAGCAATCACTTCCAAAGGAAATGTTGCGCACAAATCAATCAGGCGCATATCACTGTACTACTGTGGTGGGTTGCAACACTCGCAAACAACATGGCTTGCTTGTAATTCCGATAGAAGAGATTGACAACGAAAACCATGTGTTACTATCCTCGTTAGATGAAACAGTGATACAACATGGAGCCCCATTTAATCTTGGACTTCATAAATATAATGGGAATTGTTTTAGCCCGAACGGCCATAAATATATCCGTGAGTTTGACTGTGAAAATGTGCCACGCACCACATATAGAGTAGGTGGAGTAGTATTAACAAAGGAGAAGATGTTCATTTCACATGAAAACAGGATTCTTATTAAATATACCCTGCTCGAAGCACATTCACCTACAACTCTTCAATTTCGTCCATTCTTGGCTTTTCGTAATGCCAACGCACTATGCGTTGCCAACGGAGTAGCCAATCAAGGATATAAAGAAGCGCAAAACGGGATAAGCTGTTGTATGTATAATGGGTATCCTAATTTATATATGCAATTTAACCATAAGTCTAAATTCACATTCTGCCCCACATGGTACAAAGGGATTGAATATAGTAAGGATGAAGAGCGAGGCATTCCATTTCGCGAAGATTTATTTGTACCCGGATATTTTGAATTAAATATAAAAAAAGGGGAAAGCATATTCTTCTCGGCAAGCATCACAGAAGAAAATCCGAGAAGTTTCGCATCTACTTATGAAGACGAAGTAAAATCGCGCACTCCACGCACGAGTTTTTACAACTGCATGAAAAACTCGGCTAAACAATTTTATCTCAATAACAAAAATGGACATTATATAGTAGCCGGATATCCTTGGTTTAAAGTAAGAGCTCGAGATCAATTCATATCATTACCTGGGAGCACTATTTCAATAAATCATCCAGATGATTTCAAAGAAATAATGGAAACAGGCATTAAGGCTATTTATCATTTTATGAATACCGGAGAGGTGTCTAAACATATCCAATACATTGATTTGCCCGATGTTTTGCTTTGGGCTGTTTGGGATATTCAAATGTTTGCTAAAAAATTTGGTAAAGATGAAGCACGCATTAAATATGGCAACTTCGTAACTGATGTACTCAATTATATTATTGATAATAAGCATCCAAATATGTGGGTGCATGATAATGGGCTTATATATTGCGATGGGACGAAAACACCAATATCATGGATGGACTCATCAAATCCTGATGGTACACCACAAATTCCGAGAACTGGCTATTTGGTAGAATTTAATTCACTCTGGTATAATGCCTTGAAATTTGCCGAAGACCTTCAGTCGGAAGATCCCGAGAAAGCTCATATCGTAGAGAAATGGAATAGGATATCAGAAAAAGCACATAATTCATTCGTCGAAACATTTCTAAACGGTTACGGATATCTATACGATTATGTAAATGGTAATTATGTGGAGTTGAGCGTAAGGCCAAACATGATTATTGCTGTTGGATTGGATTATTCTCCTCTTGATCGAAAACAGAGAAAGAGTGTTCTTGATGTTGTAACACGTGAATTACTGACACCTAAGGGATTACGCACTCTAAGTCCTAAAAGTTTCGGGTATAGTCCATTTTATCAGGGAAGTCCTGAACAAAGAGAATACGCATATTTTCAAGGATCGGTACGTCCATGGCTCATGGGATTTTATGCTGACGCATACCTAAAAGTATTCGGACTTGGTGGTATTTCATTCATAGAACGTATGCTCATAGGATTTGAGGATGAAATGTCTCAAGAATGTATTGCCACACTTGCCGAACTATATGATGGCAATCCGCCATATACAGGGCATGGAGCTATAAGTTTCGCCATGAACGTGGCAGAGGTACTAAGAGTCCTTCGTACCATTAAGAATCTAAACGAACAATAACCATGAAATTTCATTTTTGCAAAATATGAAAGCATTAATGTTTGGGTGGGAGTTTCCACCACACATACTTGGAGGTCTAGGAACTGCAAGTTATGGACTGACAAAAGGAATGGCTGATAACGGTAATATGGATATAACCTTTGTCATACCAAAGCCATTCGGAGACGAAGAAAAAGGATTTTGTAATATTATCGGTGCAAGTAATACACCGATAGTATGGCGAGATGTTAATTGGGATTATGTAGAAAACCGTATCGGGAACGTCTTAAATCCGCAAACATATTATGATCTTAGAGATCATATATATGCTGACTTTCACTATATGAATACGAATGATCTCGGATGTATTGAATTTTCAGGCCGTTATCCCGAAAACCTTATTGAGGAAATAAATAATTATTCTATAGTAGCAGGTGTGATTGCACACACAATACCATGCGATATTATCCATTCACATGATTGGCTCACATATCCCGCAGGTATTCATGCTAAACACATAACAGGGAAACCACTGGTAATTCATGTTCATGCTACCGACTTCGATAGGTCACGCGGAAATGTAAATCCTACTGTATTTGCGATTGAAAAAGATGGGATGACTCAGGCTGATCATATTATTACAGTTAGTAATCTCACCCGCCAAACGGTAATCGAAAAATATGGTATAGATCCATCAAAAGTAACCACAGTACATAATGCCGTTGAACCGTTAAGTGAAGAATTAAAATCCATAGTAGTAAATAAATCAAAAGAGAAAATAGTGACATTTCTTGGTCGTATTACCATGCAGAAAGGTCCTGAATATTTTGTTGAAGCTGCCGCTAAAGTTTTAAAGAAGAAGCACAACGTGCGATTCGTAATGGCAGGTGGTGGAGATATGATGGAAAAAATGATACGACTTGCAGCGCGTAGAAATATAGCCGATAGATTTCATTTTACTGGATTTCTACGAGGCAAAGAAGTGTATGAATTGCTGAAAGCTAGCGACGTATATATAATGCCTTCTGTTTCAGAGCCATTTGGCATTTCCCCATTAGAGGCAATGCAAATGGGTGTCCCATCTATTATATCAAAACAGTCGGGATGTGCTGAAATACTCGAAAATGTAATCAAAATTGACTATTGGGACATAGATACAATGGCAGATGCCATATACTCTATAATCACATATCATGCGATGTACAAACAACTTCGAGAAAACGGCTTGACAGAGATTGATACCATTAAATGGGAAAAAGCCGGAGCGAAAGTCATTAAAATATACAATGACATAATAAATAATTACCATTAATATCAACCACACTAAAATATATATCAATGAAAGCTATCTGTTTCTATTTCCAAATACATCAACCTTTTCGCCTTAAAAATTATCGATTTTTAGATATAGGGAACGATCACTATTATTATGATGATTTTGCCAATGAAGAAATAATTACCCGCATTGCTCAGCGATCATACATACCAGCCAACAATATGTTGCTCGAAATGATCAAAGAGAATGGGAAAAATTTTAAAGTTGCATTTTCAATAACCGGAATAGCCCTTGAACAACTTGAACATTATGTACCGGAATTTATTGATTCCATGAAAGAGCTTGCTGCTACCGGATGTGTAGAATTTCTATCCGAAACGTATGCCCACTCATTATGTTCTTTGATTGATGCCGATGAGTTCAAAGCACAAGTTAAGGCTCACGATAATAAAATATATCAATTATTCGGGCAGCACCCTAAAGTATTCCGTAATACTGAATTAATATATTCAGATGATATATCCATGATTGTAAATTCAATGGGATTTAAAGGAATAATAACAGAAGGTGCAAAACATATATTGGGGTGGAAATCGCCAAACTATCTTTATGCTTCTGCGGCAGTTCCACGTCTTAAGTTACTTCTAAAAAATTCAAAACTTAGCAATGATATTGCATTTCGTTTCAGCGACACATCTTGGAGCGAATTTCCTTTAGTAGCCGATAAATATATAAACTGGATTGCTAAACTCCCACAGGAGGAACAGATCATAAATTTATTTATGAATTATGAAACATTTGGTGAAATGCAATCAAGAGAGTCGGGCATATTCGATTTCATGAAGGCATTACCCAGATTTGCAGCAGAAAAAGGGATTGAATTTTGGACACCCACCGAAGCGGTAACAAAACTAAAATCCGTTGGAGAACTGGCAGTCCCGTATCCGATGTCATGGTCAGATGAAGCCCGTGACACCAGTGCATGGCTTGGAAACACTCTTCAGGATGAAGCATTTAATAAATTATTTTCGGTAGGAGAGCGCGTGAGATTATGCACAGATCGCCGATTACAACAAGATTGGAATTACCTGCAAGCAAGTGATCATTTCTTCTATATGTGCACCAAACACATGAACGACGGAGCAGTGCATTCTCATTTTAGCCCGTATGAAACTCCCTATCAAGCTTTCACAAACTACATGAACGTACTCTCCGATTTCATAGTAAGAGTAGAAGAGCAGTATCCACTCTCAATTGAGAACGAAGAATTAAATGCCCTTCTCACTACCATTCGCAATCAAGCTACCGAAATAGAAGATTTAAATAAGGAGGTGGCATTGATGAGAATGAATATTCTGAAAGATGAAGATCATGAACCGATAAAAGAAACTAAAAATTCGGCTAAAAAACCAAGTAAACGCATTAAACAAAAAGCGAAAAACGATTAACGCTAATCATTGAATATATATTCATATTTATAGTTATAATCATCAATGATGATTATTATCTATTAAATTAATCATCTATAAAACATGCTATTACAAGCAGTAACCAAAAAAATATTTTAGTTATTTACCGGAAAATAATTGTTGTTATGCACACTAAACAACAATTATTTTGCCGGTTTTTGCTAAATATCGAAATAAAGATGTATTGATAATTAAAATAATTCGTATATTTGATGCACTATTAGGCTATTGATTAATTTCAGTAGCTTGATAAAAAAATAATAATGTAAAAAACAATGTCTTATGGATTTGCGTGAAATGTCTGAATCTTGCCAAAACCAAGAAAAGGATGTAACCTTGAATTCTACACCACAAGCTCAAGAGGTGTTGGAATCTACTGTATCTGCAACTGCCGATACAATAACTGATGAGCTGGCATCTGACGAGCGTGCGGTTGGCGCAGCCGACTCAAAAGCAAAAACAAAAAAATACGCCGATTTCAATAAAGAGCAAATTGCTGACGCAATAGAAAGTCTTATTGAAAAAGATGTAGAAGAGTCGAAAGATGATATATCTTACTTGAAGCAACTGTTTTATCAGATAAGAAAAAAAGAGATTGAAGCAGAGAAACAAGTATTCCTTGAGAAAGGGAATGAAGAAAGCGCATTTGCCCCTATGGATGATAATCTTGAAATTAAAGTAAAAGATTTGCTTGCTTCATATAAGGAGAAACGTATTACTCATATTGCGGCTCTTGAACAAAAAAGAAAAGATAATCTTGAAATTAAACATAAGATAATTGATGAGCTTAAGGCAATTGTTGCCGACACTGATAATATAAATAAGCACTATAATAAATTTCAGCAATTACAACAGGAGTTTAGGGCAGTAGGTGATATCCCTGCCGAAAATGTTACCGATATGTGGAAAATATATCAGGTTGTAACAGAAAATTTCTATGACCTTCTGAAAATTAACAAAGATCTACGCGATTATGATTTCAAGAAAAATCTTGAAATAAAACAGAACTTATGCATTATGGCTCAAGCATTAGACAAAGAGGATGATGTAATATTTGCTTTCAAAAAATTGCAAGATCTACATAATCAATGGCGTGAGACAGGTCCGGTATCTAAAGAGCTAAGAGAAGACCTTTGGACTCAATTCAAAGATGCGTCAGCTTCTGTAAACAAAAAATACCAATCATTCTTCGAATCTCGCAAAGAGAAAGAGAAAGAAAATGAAGATGCAAAAAACGCAATTTGCGAAAAAATAGAAGCAATGGATCTTGATACCATCAAAAACTATTCAGGATGGGACGAGGCTACTAAAACTGTTATCATGCTTCAGGAAGAGTGGAAAACACTTGGATTTGCATCAAGAAAAGTAAATAATGCTATATTTACACGATTCAGAAAATCATGTGATGCTTTCTTTGCGAGAAAAGCTGAATTTTACAAGGTAATGAAAGATGAGCTTACAATAAACCTTGATAAAAAAATTGCTTTATGCGAAAAAGCAGAAGCATTACAAGAAAGTACAAATTGGAAGGAAACTACAGAAGCTATGATTGCACTTCAAAAAGAGTGGAAAACAATAGGACCTGTAATCAAGAAACAAAGTGATATTGTGTGGAAACGCTTTATTTCGGCGTGCGATAAGTTCTTTGAAGAAAAAGGAAAACAAACATCTTCGGTAAGACAAGTCGAACACACAAATCTTAAAGCTAAAAAAGATATAATCGCCGAATTAAAAGCCCTCATTGCAGCCGAACCTAATGAAGAAAGTGGCAAAACTGTGAGAGAATTGATGAAGCAATGGCGTGGTATAGGGCATGTTCCTTTTAAAGAAAAGGATAAAATATATACTGAATACCAAAACGCAATTACTGAAGCATTCGAGAAATTTGACATCAAAGAAAATAGAGCTAAAATGCACAATTTTGAGAGCAATTTAGATCAAATTTCATCTGATTCCGACAAATTATATCGTGAGCGTGAACGCTTTGAAAGAGCTTATGAAATTAAGCGCAATGAATTGAAAACCTATGAGAATAATTTAGGATTTTTCAATGCAAAATCAAAAAGCGGAAACACGATGCTAAAAGAGATGGAGCGTAAAATTGAGAAAATCAAAGAAGATCTCTCTGTTATCGAGAAAAAAATTGAGATTATTGATTCAAAACTGTAATCTCAAAATATTTTATTTTACTGCTCTTCGTCTTAGTAATCATTAAGACTAAGAGCAGTATTTATTAATAACCTTAAACCCAAATCGTGACACGTAAAGGCAGATATGGTCAGTTCATTAAGAGTATTCTTACATTTGCAGACTTGATCTTGTTGAATGTAGTATATCTGTGCGTATGTCTTATTATGGATGTACCACCACAGTTTTTCTGTCGCCAGAGCTGGCTTATACTTAATTTTTCATATTTAATCGTTGCATATATTTTCAGCGATATTCATCAAAAGCGTATTGTATATGCCGACAAAGTTGTGCTTCAGGCTTTCAAAGCGGTCATTCTTAATGCAGCAATTTTTATATCTCTCTTATCATTTATAAATCTTCCAGAAACAAGTCCTAAAATATTTGTTATATTTTATATCGTTTTATTCATTGTATATAGTATATGGTGGATAGTATCACGTAAGATTTTGAAAAAATATAGGACCCTTGGATTCAATTTTAGAAAAGTAATAATAATAGGAGAAGGCAAGATCGCTGTTAAATAACTTGATGAGATGCTATCAGATACTGGATATGGGTATAAAGTTCTTGGCTTTTTTGACGATAAAAAAGGAGCTAAATCGGTAAAAAATTATAAAGGTAGATTATGTGATGTAGAACAATTTGTTAAAGACAATCTAATCGATGAAATGTATTGCGCTATGCCGGCAGATGATGATGAAATAATGCTGAATCTCATAAAAATAGCTGATAGTAATGCTATTGACTTTTATTATGTTCCACAAATAAATAATAAATTCAGTAGACGTTTTGAATTATACTCAATTGGGAACATTCCAGCACTGGCTCTACGTCCAAATCCATTAAATTCAATGGTAAATAAGATTTTAAAACGAACTTCTGACATTATATTTTCATCCGTGTTTTTAATATTATCACCATTTATATTCGTTCCTGTTGCCATTGCCATTAAATTATCCTCACCGGGACCAATTTTGTTCAAACAAAAACGCACTGGGTATCGTGGAAAAGAATTTACATGTTATAAATTTCGTACAATGCGTGTAAATCATGATAGCGATAAAATGCAAGCTACAAAAAATGATCCACGAAAAACATGGATTGGAGAAATATTGAGAAAAACGAGCATTGATGAGCTTCCTCAATTCTTTAATGTTTGGCGCGGTGATATGTCAATTGTAGGTCCGCGACCTCACATGCTGAAGCATACAGAAGTATATAGTTCATTGATAAATAAATACATGGTACGCCACGTAATAAAACCAGGCATTACCGGATGGGCACAAGTAAATGGGTATCGTGGGCAAACAGAACAATTGTGGCAGATGGAAAAACGTGTAGAATATGATGTATGGTACACCGAAAATTGGAATTTCCTTCTTGATATGAAGATTGTATTTCTGACTGTTTACAACGCTGTTAAAGGAGAAAAAAATGCCTTCTAAAAATAGCAATCTGTATAATAATGCGTTGGCATTATTGAAAAAATTTTATGGTTATAACTCATTTAATCCATTACAATACGAATCTATTGAATCTGTCGTAAAAGGGAATGATGCATTGGTACTTATGCCCACAGGGGGCGGTAAATCCATTTGCTTTCAATTGGCATCATTATTAATGGATGGATGCACATTAGTAGTATCTCCATTAATTGCCTTAATGAAGGATCAAGTGGATGCTCTTATTTCTATTGGTATACCGGCTGCAGCTCTCAATAGTTCACAGACCGAATCATCAAATCGTCAAATTTTACAAGAGGTATTTAATGGTAGAATAAAATTATTATATATTTCTCCTGAAAGATTATTAATGGATATTGCCAATTGGTCTAAGAATATTAATATCAATCTTATTGCAATCGATGAAGCCCATTGCATATCGCAATGGGGACATGATTTCAGACCTGAATATACCCAATTATCAAAAATAAAATCTCACTTTGCAAATGTACCCATAATGGCTGTAACTGCCACGGCAGATAAACTAACCAGAGCAGACATTATGAAGCAACTGGGGATACCTGATGCAAAATTATTTCTATCCTCTTTTGATCGTAAGAACATTTCTTTGAATGTAAAAAGTAACTTTTCATCAAAACAAAGATTAAAAGAGATAGAACTTTTCATTAATAACCATAAAAATGAAAGTGGTATAATATATTGTTTATCGAGAAACTTAACAGAAAAAATCACTAATCATCTTAAAGCTAAAGGTATATCGGCTGAGGCATACCATGCCGGATTAAGTACTGCTACGCGCACAAGGGTTCAAGAACGTTTCCTTAATGATGAAACTCAAGTAATGTGTGCTACTATCGCATTTGGCATGGGGATAAATAAAAGCAATGTGCGATGGGTTATCCATAATAATATGCCTAAGAATATCGAAAGTTATTATCAAGAAATAGGACGTGCCGGACGCGATGGATTACAAGCCGATACTTTAATGTTTTATTCGTTTGGCGATATGGCTACTCTTATGAGTTTTGCAAATGATGCAGGACAGAAAAAAGTAACCATAGAGAAATTGCACCAGATGCAAAACTATGCAGAATCACATGTGTGCCGACGGAGAATATTGCTGAATTATTTTAATGAAAGATATGAGCACGATTGTGGTAATTGCGATGTATGTAATGATCCCCCGGAAAGAATAGATGGAACCGTAATTTGTCAAATGGCATTAAGTGCCATTATTCGCACAAATTATACAATAGGAGTTAGTATGCTTATAGACATACTTCGCGGATCTCATAAAATAGATCTCATATCAAAAGGATACAACAAATTAAAGACATATGGAGTAGGGCACTCCCTCACATTTGCACAGTGGAATTCATATATCCTGCAAATGATTCAGCTTGGGGTAATTGAAGTCGCTTACGATAAAGGAAATCTATTGCACATTACTGATTATGGTAATGATATTCTGCGTGGGAAAATAAATATATTGCTCTCAAAATTTTATTATAATGATAGACATATAACTGAGAAAACAAAAAAGGAGAATAAGATAATTCTATTGACTCCTGACAAGGATAATTTATATGATATTCTCAGGAAACTCAGAAAGAAAATTGCCGATGACATTAAAGTTCCTCCATTCATTATATTTAATGATAAAGTACTTCAACAGATTGCGTCATCGGAGCCTACTACAAAAGAGGAATTTGCCGATTTATATGGAATAGGAGAGAAAAAGACAGAAACATATTGGAAAGCATTTACGGATGCCATCAAAGAATATAAAACAAGAGTTGATTAGAAAATCAATAATTATGTTTTAATTGCATAAAGAAAAGGTTGGAGTTGATATTAAATCAATTCCAACCTTTATTATTTACACACCTATTTGTCATACAACAAGAAAAAGTATAAATAGATGGTGTAACTGAATTTTATAATTCGTTACTGCCACAGATAAATTTTTTATTTCAAATTATTTTCTGTGAGATAGCGTTCAGCATCAATTGCAGCTTTGCAACCCATTCCGGCTGCAGTTATTGCTTGCCTATAGTGTGGATCGGCTACATCTCCGGCAGCAAATACACCTGCAACTCCTGTACTTGTGGTATTCCCTTGGGTAATTATATAACCATGCTCATCCAACGGAATCTGTCCATTAAGAAACCCTGTATTAGGCTTATGTCCTATTGCCAGGAAAAAACCACTAATGGATATATCGAATTTTTCTTCATCGGGAGTGCCGGAAAACTTAACAAGATGTGCACCTTCAACACCATTTTCGCCAAAAAGCCCAAGTGTATTTGTATTGTATAATACAGTGATATTATCTGTTGATTCCACACGTTTTTGCATTACTTTAGAAGCCCTAAGGTAATCTTTCCTAACAATCATATATACATGCTCTGCCAATCCACTCAAATACACAGCTTCTTCGCATGCTGTATCACCTCCGCCAACTACAGCAACTACTTTTTTACGATAGAAAAAACCATCGCATGTAGCGCATGCTGAAACACCCATCCCGGCATATTTCTTTTCATCAGAAATACCTAGATATTTTGCTGAAGCTCCGGTTGAAATTATAATTGTATCTGCGCTCAGTTGAACGCCATTATCAAGCGTAGCAGTCATTGGACGTGCTGAGAAATCTACGGAAGAAACAATTCCCATACGAATATCCGCGCCAAATCGTTGTGCCTGTTTCTTAAGCTCTTCCATCATCTCAAAACCTGTAATTCCTTCCGGATAACCTGGGAAATTCTCGATTTCTGTAGTGGTGGTCAATTGTCCTCCAGGTTGTATACCTTCATAAAGGACAGGAGCAATATTTGCTCTGGATGCATAGATCGCAGCAGTATATCCGGCAGGACCCGATCCGATAATTAGACATTTTATATGTTCGCTCATATCTGTAATTTTTATAATTAAAAAAATCTTAGCGTAAGTCTACAATTGGAGTCCCTTTAGGAACTTCATTTTTATCAAACTTAAAAGTAGATTGAGAAAATTTTTGGTTTGTTTTATAGTTGCTGATAGTGATTGTGTATGTCGATTTATCATCCATGACAAATATAATTTTAGCAATATGCCAATTTGTCTTAGCTATAGAAAGGTGTATCTCTTTTATTTGAGAGTCTTTCTTTTTTGGGGTAAGTTTCAATTGAAAATTACTTGCAATCGATGATTTCATCATTACAGCATTATAATCCGATTTTATAGATCCTAATGCAGCGTATGGATTACTCATTTGCAGCTCTTCTGGTGTAGGAGTGGTAATATTCACCTCTTTTGTTGCAGAGGAATAAGCCCATTGAGTATATCCGTCATACCAACATTTTGCATCAGGAGATAAAAGACGAAATTTATTTCCATTCATCACTAAAAGAGCCTTTTGCTGACCTTGAAGTGACGAAATTAAAGCTGTAGCAGTAACATAGTTATCATCACGATACTGCTTTATCACCTCATTTACAATTCCTTGTGGAGTGAATGCATGCGCAATTAAAGAAAAGCACAAAAAAAAGGATAAAAAATAAACTTTTATGTTCATCAAATTATTTTATAAGTTGATTTAATTGAGTCGAATCCATGAGCACTTGTCTTGGTTTCCCCCCCTGTGCGGGACCTACGATTCCTGCAGCCTCCATTTGGTCCATTATTTTACCGGCACGATTATAACCTATGGAGAATCGCCTTTGCAAAGACGATGTTGAAGCTGTTTGCCCGTTTATTATAAATTCGGCTGCTTGTTCAAACATTGGATCTCTATCTGTAATACTACCTGACATTGTTCCACCATTTTCATCAGCATTTGCAATAAATTCAGGTAATTCATATGCTTCCTCATAACCAATTTGATTACCTATATGTTCACATATATTCTCTACTTCGGGAGTATCAATAAAAGCACACTGCACACGTTCCATCTCACCATTTGCAAGGAATAACATATCTCCACGACCTATCAACTGCTGTGCACCCGAACAATCAAGAATAGTACGGCTATCTACCATTTGTGTCACACGGAAAGCTATACGTCCTGGAAAGTTCGCTTTTATTATACCGGTGATAACATTTGTAGAAGGACGTTGTGTGGCTATAATCATATGTATACCTATAGCTCGTGCCTTTTGAGCAATACGAGCGATCGGCATTTCCACATCCTTACCTGCCATCATTATAAGATCACAAAATTCATCGACCACAACTACAATATATGGTAAATATCTATGTCCCTTTTCTGGATTTAAGCGATGATTGATAAATTTTGAATTATATTCTTTTAAATTCCTTACTTGTGCATCTTTCAATAATGCATATCGATTATCCATTTCTACTGCTAATGAATTCAGAGTAGCAATTACCTTCATAGGGTCGGTGATAATAGGATCACCGTCACCGGGTAATTTGGCAAGATAATGATGTTCTAATTTAGAATATAGACTGAACTCTACCATTTTGGGGTCTATAAGCACAAATTTTAGTTCTGCTGGATGCTTACGATATAGCAATGAGGCAATAATTGCATTAAGTCCCACAGATTTACCTTGCCCGGTAGCACCAGCTACAAGCATATGAGGCATCTTACATAGATCTGCAATATACACATCATTTGATATTGTGCACCCAATTGCCATAGGCAATTCATATTTACATTCTTGGAATTTTTTCGATTCAAGAATTGAGCGCATAGATACAGTTTGCGGTTCTCTATTTGGGACTTCAATACCTATTGTTCCACGTCCAGGGATAGGAGCGATAATACGGATACCTAATGCCGAGAGACTCAATGCAATATCATCCTCAAGATTTCGTATTTTTGAAATTCTTACACCATCGGCTGGAATTATTTCAAATAGCGTAACAGTAGGACCTACACACACTTTAATTGTTTTAATCGGAATCCCATAGTTCTTTAAGGTATCGGTAATCTTTCTTTTATTATCTTCTTGTTCTTTAATATCGACACTTTTTTCCTTTATTTCCATCTTATTAAGCAAGTTTAAAGATGGGAATATATATCTTGAAAGTTCTTTTGTAGGATCATAAGCCTCTTGCTTGATTGACGAAGGATCGGCTTTTTCTATTTTACCTTCAGTTATCTCCACACTTACGCCATCTTCTTGAAGAGTTTGAATGGTTTTAACATTAGAAGTGACTTTCTTAGGTGTGGGTTTAGTCTCGATTGGTTGGATTATAGATTCTGAAATTTTAGATGCTTCATTTTCTACATTTTCTACATTTTCAAATTTAGATGCTTCCGTATTATCCTGTTTTACAGATGATGATTTCCCAATTCCAACATCCATCTTAAATTTTTTCTTCGGGACAATACTTTTAACTTTATCGCACGCTTTTTTTATTGTTGATTAATATTGTTCTCTTGGTGGCTGTAATATTATTATGGTATACAACAATAAAAAAAGCGTGCGATAAAGTT
>CAZYEO010000030.1:0-20613 GCA_964646495.1 uncultured Muribaculaceae bacterium | reverse complement strand
ATATAACTCTCAATAATTAGAAAAAGGACTTATATCTGTATTGCAAATAAAGAGAGAAGATTCGGGTGAATCTTCTCTCTTTATATTCGTATGCTATTTATATCAATAATTAGTTTGCGCTCTCAATAGCATTGAGTTTATCTGCATCACCTAAGAAATAATAAATATTCTTCAATGCGTTTTTAGCATCTACATTACTTGGATCCAATTGATATGCTTTTTCCAAATATGGGAGAGCATCTCTGTAAAGCGGATTAAGAACTTCGTTCAATGCTTTTTGATATGCAGCACCTTTGAGCTCGTTGATTTCATCACGTTTTGCAATAGCGATGTTATAATAATAACGACCTACATCAAATAGTCCTTTTGGATATTCAGGATTCAATTCGATAGCCTTTTTGTATTGGATAATAGCATTATCCAGATCCTTTTGGTTCTCATATAGAGTACCCTTTACATTGTAAAATTCAGCATTTTGAGGATCTCCACTAATAGCTTTATCAAGAAGTTCGTTTGCTCCTGCATAATTTCCTTTATTAATAAGGTCATTAATCATAATTGAGATATATTGAGGATCTTGACTTCCATATAATGGGAACGCCTCTGTTGCAATAGCTACAATAGCATCATTATCCTTTAAGTTTACATAGCATGACATTGCATAGTCAAAAGCTTCTTTTTTTGTATATCCCATTTTACGAGCATCAGCAAATGCTTTAACTGCTTTTCCGGGTTCTTCATTTTGCCATGCTGCAATACCCTTATAGAAATTCATAAGTCCTACGATTGTATCAGGAAGCACAGGTGCTTGTTTCCCAAGAAAAGCTGCTTTAGGTAATGAAGTATAAATATCCCATGCTTCGTATGCTTTTCCAAAATTTTTAGCATCATAAAAGAAGTTACCTACTGTTTGAAAGTCATTGAAGTGTCCAGAGATCAGATTCAAAATATCTTTAGAATATTTTGTCTTTATTTTTGGATTACCCTTTTTATCCAATTTTAATGAACCATCTTTCTGTTTTTCGGCTACAGAGTCAAGAGGAAGAGCGGTCAAAAAATATGAATATCCATCGAGAAGAGCATTTCCCATCTCTATGTTATTTACATCTTGTTTCAACTGCATTTTACCCAATAAATTGTCATATAGACCAAATTCAGTTTTACCGGCTACAAACCATGTGCGCGCATCATCTTTCGTTTGATCATTGCTGAGTGCCGGCTTCAGTTTCTCACGAGCAGCTTTATAATCAGGAGTAAACCCACTGATATCTTTATTTACAGCATCCACAACATTTTGTTGCGCTACTGCGCCCAAAGCAATAAGCGAACATACCAAAAATAGAGAAATCTTTTTCATGTCTTTAATAATTTATTTAATATGCTTATTAATTGTTATCATCATTTGATTGGTTGGCTGAAGTCTCATCCGTATCTATTTCATTTTCGATACTTTCATTATCGATTTCAGCAATTGTATTTATCTCTTCCTCTTCTTCAACATCCGAAAGTACTTTACATACTGAAGCTATTTCATCATTGCGTTTCTCTAAGTTGATCAATTTCACTCCTTGTGTTGCTCTACCCATCACTCGGATATTTGCAACAGAGAGACGAAGAGTAATTCCTGATTTATTAATGATTACAAGATCGTTTTCATCATTAACACTCTTAATGGCAACGAGGTTTCCGGTTTTTTCGGTTATATTCATTGTTTTAACCCCTTTTCCGCCTCTATTGGTGATGCGATAATCATCGAGATCAGAACGTTTTCCATATCCTTGTTCAGATACTACCATCACATTTTCCGTTGACTCAGCATCCATACATATCATTCCCACTATCTCATCAGAATCATTATCGAGAGTCATACCCTTAACACCTGTAGCATTTCTACCCATTTCTCTCACTTTGCTCTCATGGAAACGAATTGCACGTCCGAATTTATTTGCCATAAGGATTTCGGAGTTACCATCGGTGAGACGTACTTGAATCACTTGGTCATCTTCACGTATGGTAATAGCATTTACTCCATTTACACGTGGACGTGAATATGCTTCAAGTTTTGTCTTTTTGATTACCCCTTGCTTTGTACAGAATACAAGATTGTGAGAATTAATATACTCAGAATCATTCAATTGCTTAACGCGAATAAATGCATTTACTTTATCATCTGAGTCAATATTGAGCATATTCTGAATTGCTCTACCTTTTGAGTTCTTGCTACCTTCGGGAATTTCATATACTTTTAGCCAATAGCAACGTCCTTTCTGTGTAAAGAATAACATATAGTTGTGCATTGATGCGGGATATATGTATTCAATAAAATCTTCATCACGAGTGTTGCTTCCCTTTGCCCCAACTCCTCCACGGTTCTGAGCGCGGAATTCGGTTAATGCCGTACGTTTTATATACCCGAAATGTGAAATTGTGATAATCATTTCATCATCAGAATAGAAATCCTCTGCATTAAATTCTTCTGAAGCATATATTATCTCTGTTTTTCTTTCATCTCCAAATCGTTCACGCACTTCGATTAGCTCTTCCTTTATTACTTGCTTACATACTTCATAATCGTTAAGAATATCGTTCAAGTGAGCTATTAATTTCTCTAATTCCGAAAATTCAGCGTGAAGTTTATCTTGTGCAAGCCCGGTGAGTTGTCCCAATTTCATTTCCACAATTGCTTGTGTCTGAAGCTCGTCAAGACCGAAACGCACGCTAAGTCTTGCTCTTGCATCAGCAGGGCTATTTGATTCCTTGATGATTTTCACTACCTCATCAATATTATCCGATGCAATAATCAAACCTTTGATGATGTGTGCTCTTGCTTCGGCTTTACGAAGATCAAATTTAGTACGGCGTATTACTACATCGTGTCTATGTTCGAGGAAATATTGAAGTAGTTGCTTTAAATTCAATATTTGTGGGCGACCCTTCACGAGTGCCACATTATTAACGCTGAATGAAGTTTGCAACTGCGTCATTTTATACAGTTTGTTAAGGAGAACACTTGCATTTGCATCCTTCTTCACTTCAATTACTATGCGCATACCCGAACGGTCGCTCAAATCATTAATATCTGAGATTCCTTCAAGTTTCTTATCTTCTACAAGATCGGCGATATATTTCACCAATTCAGCCTTGTTTACATTATATGGAATCTCGGTAATTACTATAGTATCACGATTTTCCGATGATTCAATTTCTGCTTTGGCACGCATCACAATGCGTCCGCGTCCAGTTTCGAATGCCTCTTTTACTCCGTTATATCCATATATAAGTCCTCCCGTTGGAAAATCGGGAGCTTTGATATAATGCATAAGATCTGCAACCTCCATCTCTGGATTATCCAATAGTGCAATAGAAGCATTAATAGATTCAGTCAAGTTGTGTGGAGGCATATTTGTTGCCATCCCCACAGCAATACCCGATGCTCCATTAACCAAAAGATTTGGGAAACGTGTAGGAAGTACTTCCGGTTCTACAAGTGTATTATCAAAATTTGCCTGAAAATCTACCGTGTCAGCATCAATATCACGCATCATTTCTTCTCCCATCTTACCTAAACGCGCTTCAGTGTAACGCATAGCGGCAGGGCTATCGCCATCAACCGATCCGAAGTTACCTTGACCATCAACCAATGGATATCTTAATGACCATTGTTGAGCCATGCGCACCATGGCTAAATATACTGATGAATCGCCATGAGGGTGATATTTACCTAACACCTCTCCGACAATACGAGCTGATTTTTTATGGGGTGAAGTAGAAACATTGTTGAGCTTTTCCATTCCGAAGAGTACACGGCGGTGCACGGGCTTAAATCCATCGCGTACATCGGGTAGAGCACGAGACACGATTACTGACATCGAATAATCGATGTAAGCCGACTTCATTTCGTTTTCAATATTAATTCGTAGAATACGATCCTCTTCCAACATATTATTTTTAATTGAATTATTTAATTTTTCATACAGCACAAAACATTTGACGAAGAATCATCCACGCCATATATATGCATGATATTTATTTCACAAAGATAGGCTTTTTTGTTTAAATATTATCTCTTTTTCAAGAATTACTGATGCCATAATTACTGAATTTGGCATAATAATTGCACTTTAATTTTTATTATGTGTTATCATAGTATATCTATGTTTCAATATAATTAAATTTGTATTCAATGAAGATAAAACATATTATGGAAGAAAATTTAGCTAAAGAGTTGAAGGTTATTATAAAATTGAGCCGAGAAGAAGCTTTTAGGCTCGATAACAATACCCTTTCATGTGAGCACTTGATGCTCGGCATTATTCGTGATGCCGACAATAGTGCCTATTATCTCTTGCGTGACATGCACGTGGAATTGGACAAAGTGGCTAAATTTCTTGAGATTGAGCTTTCGGAAAATAATGACTCGCAAAAAAAACTTCCGGCACATTACAATGAATCTGTGTTACGGATCATGAGAGGAGCCGAACTTGAAGCTGAGGCTCACAATGCAACGCAAATAGATACAAGACATTTATTATTGTCATTTCTCAATGATGAGAATAATATAGTAGCAAATATTTTAAATAGTCAAAATATAACTTACGAAATGGTTCTTAAAAAATTATATGGAGAAGAAAAGTATCTTCCTCTTGATGGCACCGGATTCACAAGCGATGATGATGAAGAGGATGATAACGACGATGAAAATTCCCCGATCAACAATAGGTCTTCAGATAGTGCAAAAACCACTAACGAAAAAACGACTACTCGCAAAGAGTCGTCCGGTACTCCGGTATTAGACAAGTTTGGCAATGACATGACCCTCGCAGCACAAGAGAATAAACTCGATCCTGTGGTGGGACGTGAAAAGGAAATTGAGCGAGTTGCCCAGATATTAAGTCGTAGAAAAAAAAATAATCCGATTTTAATTGGTGAACCCGGAGTCGGGAAATCAGCAATTGTCGAAGGGCTTGCTTTACGAATAGTCGAGAGGAAAGTATCGCGCGTTTTGTTTGAAAAGCGTGTAATAGCCCTCGATATGGCTTCGGTGGTAGCCGGCACAAAATATCGTGGTCAATTTGAAGAACGAATAAAGGCTATTCTCGATGAATTATCATCTCATCCCGAGATAATATTATTCATTGATGAGATTCATACTATTGTGGGCGCAGGGAGTGCCACAGGCTCGTTAGATGCTGCCAATATGCTAAAACCTGCTCTTGCGCGTGGAGCATTGCAATGTATCGGAGCAACTACTCTCGATGAATACCGCAAAAATATTGAGAAAGATGGAGCTTTGGAGCGCAGATTTCAAAAAATATTGGTTGAACCCACTACTGCCGAAGAAACTGTACAGATTCTCAACAATATAAAGATAAAATATGAGGATCATCACAATGTAACATATACAGATGACGCAGTAGAAGCATGTGTAAAGCTTACAGAACGCTACATCTCCGATAGAAACTTCCCCGATAAAGCTATCGATGCACTTGATGAAGCAGGAGCCAGATCGCATATTACCACGATTGTTGTACCTAAAGAAATCGAAGAGATAGAAAAGGCAATAGCTGAAGCGACTCACAACAAAGTAAAAGCGGCTCAATCTCAAAATTTTGAGATTGCAGCAAATTACCGCGACCAAGAGCAACAACTGCAAAATCAGCTTGAAGAAGCTAAAAAACGTTGGGAATCCGATCTATTAAAACGTCGTATGCCGGTTGATGCTGAAAAAATAGCAGAAGTAGTGGCAATGATGACAGGTGTGCCTGTGAGAAGAATAGCTCAAGCAGAAAGCTCACGTTTGCTCCAAATGGATAAAGAACTTGAAAAATCAATAATAGGACAAGATGCTGCAATTCAAAAAGTTGTAAAAGCAATACAACGTAATCGCGTAGGATTGAAAGACCCTAACCGCCCTATCGGAACATTTATGTTTCTTGGACCAACAGGTGTGGGGAAAACTCATCTTGCAAAGAAACTTGCAGAATTTTTATTTGATTCATCTGATACTCTCATACGTGTAGATATGAGTGAATATATGGAAAAATTCACCGTATCTCGATTGGTCGGAGCTCCTCCGGGGTATGTAGGATATGAAGAGGGTGGACAACTCACAGAGAAGGTTCGCCGACACCCCTACTCTGTCATTCTTCTTGATGAAATTGAGAAAGCTCACAGTGATGTTTTCAACATGTTGTTGCAGGTAATGGACGAAGGGCGTTTAACCGATGGATTGGGTCGTAAAATTGACTTCAAAAACACGATTATTATTATGACCTCCAATATCGGAACTCGGGAATTGAAGGATTTTGGTGGAGGAGTGGGATTCAATACCTCGACTATCGATAAAGAGTTTTCGCATGGAGTACTTCGCAAAGCGTTGAATCGCACTTTTTCTCCTGAATTTCTCAATCGTGTTGATGATGTAATAATGTTTGACTCATTAGACAAAGATGCAATCCATAAAATAATTGACATCGAACTCGAAACTTTCTATAAGCGAGTTACTGAACTTGGATTTACGCTCACCGTAACAGATGCTGCTAAGAATTTTGTGGCACAAAAAGGGTTTGACCCACAATTTGGTGCACGTCCTTTGAAACGAGCCATTCAGCAATATATCGAAGACGAACTTGCTGAAATCATATTAAAAGCTCAAGCCTCGGAAGGTAGCGGAATTGTCATTGATTTTGAAAATGATAACATAATTTCGCGTCTTCAGACGGATGTAAAACAAATCTCGGAATAAAGTCAATATTTTTACATTGATTAACTACTGTCACGATAAAATGTCATGCTATTAAGTATGGCATTTTTTTTGCTTGATTGTTATATTGAAAATAATTAATACAAATAATATAACTATGCAAAAAGGTTCTATTGGGGTAACTACTGACAACATATTCCCCGTAATTAAAAAATTCTTGTACAGTGATCATGAAATATTCCTTCGCGAATTAGTTTCAAATGCAGTTGATGCTACACAAAAGCTAAAAACACTCTCTTCATTCGGAGATTTCAAGGGTGAACTTGGCGAAATGAATGTGAAAGTAACCATCGATAAAGACAAAGGCACTCTTACCGTTAGCGACCACGGAATAGGAATGACTGCTGAAGACATAGAGAAATATATCAACCAAATTGCTTTTTCTGGTGCAGAAGAATTTATCAATAAGTATAAAGATAGCGCAAATGCAATTATAGGACACTTCGGATTGGGATTCTATTCTGCTTTTATGGTATCTAAAAAGGTAGAGATACGCTCTTTGTCGTATAAAGAGGGAGCACAGGCAGTGTCATGGTCATGCGACGGATCTCCGGAATATGAAATGCAAGATATTGAAAAGGATTCTCGTGGTACGGATATTGTTCTATATATCGATGATGAAAATAAGGACTTTCTCGAACAATCTAAAATCGACGGATTACTCAAAAAATATTGTCGTTTTCTCCCCGTACCTGTAATATCAGGTAAAGAACAAGAATGGAAAGATGGCAAATATGTTGATACTGATAAAGATAAAGTAATCAATTCCACAGAACCGCTCTGGACACGTAAACCATCTGAACTCACCGATGAAGATTATCTAAATTTCTATCACGAACTACAACCCGGGCAAGAAGACCCATTGTTCTGGATACACCTAAATGTAGATTATCCCTTTACACTAACAGGAATTTTGTATTTCCCAAAGATAAAATCCAATTTTGATGTCAATAAAAACCGCATCCAATTATACTGCAATCAAGTTTACGTCACAGATTCAGTAGAAGGAGTAGTACCGGAATTTTTAATGCTATTACAAGGTGTAATCGATTCTCCTGATATTCCTTTAAATGTATCTCGTTCATACTTGCAAAGTGACTCAAATGTGAAGAAAATAGCTTCATATATCACAAAAAAAGTATCATCACGTTTGGAGGAAATAGCCAAAAATCAACCTAAAGAATTTGAAGAAAAGTGGAATGACATTAAAGTATTTATTGAATACGGAATGCTCACCGATGAAAAATTCTGTGAATCGGCTATGAAATTTGCTCTTCTTGAAGATGTAGATAGTAAATTCTTCACTATAGATGATTACAAAAAACTAATCGAAGGAAACCAAACCGATAAAGAAGGCAACATAATATTCCTTTATGCTAC
Source organism: uncultured Muribaculaceae bacterium (assembly GCA_964646495.1). GTDB lineage: Bacteria > Bacteroidota > Bacteroidia > Bacteroidales > Muribaculaceae > HGM05232. The sequence goes on along the minus strand of CAZYEO010000030.1, from coordinate 12,470 downwards.
AGACAAAGATGCACAATATACATACATCAATGCTGCTACCAATAAGGGTTATAGCGTTTTATTTATGAACGGACAACTTGATCCTCACATTGTTGGTTTATTGGAAAACAAATTAGGAAAATGCAGATTTGTACGCGTAGATAGCGACGTGATTGACAATATCATACGCAAGGATGATAAAAAAGAGGTTGATATCACACCATTGCAACGCAATATCGCAACTACATTATTTAAGTCTCAAATACCTACAATTGAAAAGAGTGAATTTCTTGTAACCTATGAGGCATTAAGTGGAAATGATCATCCTATAGTAATCACCCAGAGTGAGTTTATGCGTAGAATGAAAGAAATGGCAGCTATGCAGCCTGGAATGAATTTCTATGGTGAGCTTCCTGATAGCTACAATCTGACTCTTAATACCGAGCATCCTCTAATTAAAAAGATAATTAATACAGCTAATGATGCTATTGGCGGTAATATTACTCCATTAGAAACCGAGCTCGAAGAGGTAAACAAGACAATAGCATCACTCAACGACTTAAAGAAATACAATAAAGAATTGAGCGAAGACGATAATAAGAAACTATCTGAAAACGAAGCTAAAGCACAAGACATTCGCAATAAAGAAACTGAGATAATAAGCACTTATGCAGCATCTCAAAACGTTGTGAGGCAATTGGTGGACATAGCATTGCTCGGCAATAACCTATTGAAAGGAGAAGCCCTCAACAATTTCTTAAAACGATCAATTGATATGCTATAAAGCAAATTCCAATCTATATAAAAATAGGGTGTACCAGTGCGATTGTGGTACACCCTATTTTTGCATTTATGAGGCTGGGGCTTATTATTTCTTTTTGCTAATTTGCCACACTGTACCTTCAATTAAGGATGTGTAGACATTTCCATTTTTATCTGCTTCCCAACCATTAAATTCGGAGTTGCCTAAACGCGCACTCCATAATATTTTTTGAGAGATTGGATCAATAGCCACCATTTTGCCGCTTTTGGATCCAACATACACCACTCCATCTTTCTCAAATACAATACATGGGGCATGCTCATAACCCAATTCGGCGTCAATTACCCATAGAGGGTTATATGTGTTTCCGGTCGTGCTTACGGCTACAATCTCTCCATCCATCGTTTTTCCGTATGCTACTTTTCCATCTTCTGATGTTCCAAGGCTTTCGCGCACTTTATACTTATTGCTTCTCCATATTTCTTTTCCTGTCTTTTTGTCAATAGCTGTCATATATCGGTCGGGGGCTACAACAATTACTTTATCATCAGTTACTACCGGCACACAGTTACCTGGTCCTAACATATTAGCTCCTTTTCCATTGTTCCATTTCCATTTTAGATTTCCGGTTTTTTTATCTATATTTCTTAAATATGTATCCCATGCTCCAAAGAAAATATCATTACCGTATATCACAGGAGCAGCTTGACAATAATTATTTATATCTTCAAATCGCCATAATAATGTTTTTTTAGCGATATCCCAAGCCTCAAATTTTTTATAACCACCTTGATACAATATGCCGTTGCTCACTATACCATCTGCTACATAAGGACCGTCAGAGGGTTGCGATGTTATTAGTTTCCCTGTCTTTTTATCAAGCCAGATTAAGCGCTTATCTGCCGTAGGGAAAATAACATATTTATCGGTCACTGCAGGGCGCGAAAATAATGCAGCATCAGTCTTAACGCTCCACATAATTTTTCCACTTTTTTTCTCAACACTTTTACATTCTCCTAATGAATTTCCAAAATAAATATTATTAGAATCTACACCTATACGAGTAAAGATCGATGCTTCATCCCTATGTATTAATTTAAGATCTACATTTGTAGGAAGCTCTGTTGCTTCTATTTCTTGTGGCGCAATTGGTTTGATATTATTATTTATTGCAAATGCATTTACTCGTTCTTCTTGTGATCCAATTCTCTTGTTTAATTGAATTACCGAATCGGCAGTAATATCCATTATAGTATAACCATAATCTCCATTTTTCATATCCAGAGAACGGCACATTAACGCATCTATATCCCCTCCTTTATAATGACGAAATCTATGATAATGTCCGCACAAGTGCACTGCTACAGGATATTTTTGAAGTATTCTTATGTAATCATTGCAATTATCAAGATCCGGAAGTATAGGATAGTGATTAACCGATACTATTTTCTTCCCTGATTGAGCATGACTTGCAAGAGTTTTATCCAACCATGATAGATCTTCCTGTTTGATATGCCCATCACCCATTTTCATATATGGACCACAATTAATTCCCACAACTATTATGCTATCTGTTTCTACAATAAAACGGTCATTACCCCACAAGTCATTGAATGTTTTACAAGCACTCTGCGACCAATTATTTTCATGATTTCCGGGAATAATATAAAATGGCTTTTTTATTTCATCTAATATTAGCTTAATGTTCTTAAGCTGTTCATCACTCCCTTCATTTGTCAAATCTCCTGCTAAAAGCACTAATTTAACATCGCTGGCATTAATATCATTCACAGCTTCACGTAATTTGTTCTCATTTTCATTTCCGGGGGTTACGTGAGTATCGGCAAGTACTGCCATTCGCATTGCATTAGCGGAATTGCTGGTTGCTATTGTAAGCACACACAATAGCACAAGTGTAGTAAAAATACTGTTCCTCATTTTTTAGGTTTTATAAAATGTGTATATTATATATTTTACAAATATAATAATTATTCCACACCCAACAATAAAGGGGGGGGATTATCCTTGATATGAATAATCCCCCCTCTTGTGCATATTAAAAGTCTTTTTTTGCTATTTATTTATAGTTGAAGATTCCGCAAAAGTTTCTTTAATAAAGAATACTGCTATAGATCCTATTGCAAGAGATATACCTGCCAACACAAGCATATTCACTTGCTGACTTCCCACCATAGAGAGGATAGAACCACCCAATGCTGCTGCAACTATTTGAGGAACACATATAGTTCCGTTAAATAGTCCGAGGTATGTTCCCATATTCTTCCCTGAGATTGAATTGGTGAGTATTGTAAATGGCATTGCTAACATTGCTGCCCATGCAAATCCAATGATGAAATATGAAATAAATAGTGTTTGGCTTGCCATTATTTGAATGCCTGAACCATCAAGCATACTATTTAATGCTCCGGTCATTTCATTTACAAACATTACGGATACAAAACCAATACCCCCTAATAATAAACTTACAGAATATGCTAATTTATTGGAATTGAACATTGGAATCACAACTGCCCATATCACGGATCCAATTGCTTGCACAGCAAATAGCACACCGACCCAGTTACCGGCCTCTTGATATGCTTGCGATGATGTGTCGGTTGTATGCCATACAACATCGCCCACTGCCCCGGTGGTATATGTCCACATATACATAAATGCACTCCACGAAAAGAATTGCACTAAACCCACTGTCCAAAATACTTTTGGAGCTTCTCTTAATAATTTAAAAATATTTGTTTTGGTCTCTGATTCTTTCTCAGTAATGCCATGAAATTTTGCATACTCTACCGGTGGCATTTCTCTTACGGTACAGAATGTATATATCACACATCCTATTAATATCACAGCTCCAACATAAAAGGCATAGGTAACAGTATCGGGAACTTCACCTGCCGGTGCTAAATTTGAAATTCCGAAAGCGGCAAATGCAAATGGAGCAAGATAGCCCACTAAGCTACCAGCATTGCATAAAAAGCTTTGGATAGAATATGCCAATCCTTTTTGTCGTTCATTTACTTGATCACCAACAAGCATCTTGAATGGCTGCATAGCCATGTTGATTGAAGTGTCGAGAAACATTAAAGCAATAAATCCGAATATCATAGCCCCTGAAATTGTCAATCCGAAATTCCCGGCATTAGGTAATAAGCACATCACCACAACAGCAATTAAAGCTCCGATAATGAGATATGGTAGTCGTCGTCCTAATCGTGTCCATGTATTATCGCTTGCAACACCAACAATTGGCTGTACGATAATACCCATTAATGGGGGTAATATCCAGAAATAGCTTAATGTATGCGGATCAGCACCCAAAGTCGCAAATATTCTACTGATATTAGCACTCTGCAAAGCATAAGCAATTTGCACTCCGAAGAACCCGAAACTTAGGTTCCATAATTTCATGAAATTGAGATCAGGCTTGGTTCTCATGTTAGTTTTAACACTGTTCATCATATAGGTTTTTGTTATTTTTCTTGGTCATAAAGCCATTTTATTTCTTTATCCCAAATTGTCTCATCCGGAGTTTCCAGAATGAGTGGCATATTATCAAATCGTGAATCATTCATCATTAATCTGAAAAATTCTTCTCCCAGCACTCCTTTACCAATGCTTTCATGGCGATCGACTTTTGAAGAGAGTCCTTTTTTAGTATCATTAAGATGTAGCCCACAAAGATAATCTCTTCCAATCAAATCATCAAATTCTTTCCACACTAAATCATAAGTTTCTTTTTTAGAAATATCATATCCCGCCGCAAATGCATGACATGAATCAATGCACACCCCTACTCTACTTTTATCTTCTACCTTATCTATTATATGCGCTATTTGCCAAAATTCGAATCCGAGGTTTGAGCCTTGACCGGCAGTATTTTCAATCACAGCCTTTACTCCTGCAGTTTGGTCTAATATCATATTTATTGATTCGGCAATCATATCGAGAGATTTATCAATATCTAATAGATTCAAATGGCTACCCGGATGAAAATTAAGAAGATTAATTCCGAGTTGCTCGCAACGTCTAAATTCATCAAGAAATGATTTTCGAGAAGCATCCAATTTGGTCGCATCGGGAGCACATAAATTTATAAGAAAACTATCGTGTGTCAGAATATCTTTTCCCGTGTATCCGAATTTTTCACAATTCTGCTTGAATTTATCAGCCTCTTTTTGTGATATTGGAGGGGTACTCCATCTTGATGGGTTTCTCGTAAATAAAGCAAATGATTTTGCACCTATATTATTAGCGTTTATTGGGGCATTTGATACTCCACCTTGAACACTCACATGAGCTCCTACGTATTTCATTCTTATTATTTTTAGTTTATACAAATATATGTGATTTTAGCAATCGATCCAAATCAAGGAATTTATGCTTGCAAATCTCGATTATTTTTCCGAATATTGCATAAAGATAATACCAATCATCTAACAACGATTGAAGATTGGATTTTTTTATTTCACGATTATAAATTTTTCAAACATAAATGGAATTAACCAACAGCCTCATGAAGATTATATACTCTTTGGGGCAGAAAAAAAACAGGACAGAACATGGATGTTTTGTGGCTGAAGGGACTAAATGTGTACGCGACACATGGGATTTTTTTAATTGTAGGTGGATAGTTGCCACCAAGTCTTGGTATGAGCAATTTGGACATGCTGGGCATCTTGGAAAGATAATGATTGCGAGTAAATCTCAAATGGAACGCATGTCTCAATTTTCCACTCCAGCCGATGTGATTGCAGTATATGATATTCCCAAACATGATTTAGACTTCGATGAATTAAAACAATCACTCTCTATCGTACTTGATAATGTTCAGGATCCGGGAAACTTAGGAACTATTATACGTATAGCCGATTGGTTTGGTATAAAAAATGTGATATGCAGCGATACCACTGTCGATGTATTCAGTCATAAAGTAGTACAAGCCACAATGGGCGCTATCTCAAGAGTAAAAGTACACTATGTCGATCTTGATGATTTTCTTTCAGATATTGGAGATTCTTTACCTATATATGGTACATTCCTTAATGGTAAAAATATATATAATGCTGATTTGCAACAAAAGGGATTGGTGGTCTTTGGTAATGAAGGAAAAGGGATCTCTAACCTTTTGGAAAAATACATTACATCCAGATTGCTCATTCCTTCATATCCATCTGATGCCAATACATCCGAGTCTCTCAATGTAGGTGTAGCAACGGCAATTACAATATCCGAATTTAGACGAAGAACGTAATTTACAATAAAGTCCTGATGGCGAAATTAAAATCAACTTTCTTTTGCAGCAATTGCGGCAATGAATCACCAAAATGGATCGGCAAATGTCCCTCTTGTGGTGAATGGAATACTTATGTGGAGGAAAAAGTAACCACGACACCAAAGAAAACAGTTGCCTATACCCAATCTACCGAAAAAAAACTTCCTATAAAAGTTGGCCAGATTATAGCTGTTGAGGAAGAAAGAATAATACTCCCCAGTGGTGAATTGAACCGCGTATTGGGAGGAGGCTTAGTTCCTGGATCAATAATTTTAATTGGAGGGGAACCCGGAATCGGCAAATCTACTCTTGTGCTGCAAAATATGCTCCGCATGCGCACAAGAAAGGTTCTATATGTTTCTGGTGAAGAGAGCGCACAACAGCTTAAAATGAGAGCAGACAGAATAGGAGGAGAAACTGGAGAATGCTACATAGTGTGCGAAACTTCGCTTGAAACCATATTTACACACATTAATAATTTTAATCCTGATATTGTAATTATTGATTCTATTCAGACTGTGGCTTCTGAAGGACTCGATTCTTCAGCTGGAAGCGTAGGGCAAGTACGCGAATGTGCTGCATCACTCCTTAAATATGCCAAAGATACAAATACGCCTGTAATACTTATAGGACACATCAATAAAGAAGGAAGCATTGCCGGTCCTAAGGTATTGGAACATATTGTAGATGCTGTGTTTCAATTTGAAGGTGATCGCCACTATATGTATCGCATACTCCGCGCCATAAAAAACCGTTTCGGAAGTACATCTGAATTGGGAATATACGAAATGAACAATTCAGGATTGCGCGAGGTGCTTAATCCATCTGAAATTCTTTTATCTCAAAATCACGAAACTCTTTCGGGAATTTCGATTGGAGTAACATTAGAAGGTGTGCGCCCATTTCTTATCGAAGCTCAAGCACTCGTAAGCACTGCCGCCTATGGAATTCCGCAAAGATCAGTTACTGGATTTGACTCAAAACGCATGAATATGCTTCTTGCCGTACTTGAAAAGCGCGTCGGGTTTAAACTCGGACAAAAAGATGTATTTCTCAATATTGCCGGAGGCTTAAAGGTAAATGATCCGGCTCTTGATTTAGCTGTAATATGTGCCATTCTGTCTTCTAATGTAGATATGCCCATTAAAAAAGGTATATGTATGTCAGGTGAAGTTGGGCTATCTGGCGAGATAAGACAAATTACTCGGATCGAATCGCGTATTACTGAAGCTGAAAAATTAGGCTTTGATACTATTATTGTTCCCAAATATAATTTGAAGGGAATAAATATAAAATCATACACTATTAATGTAGTGGAAGTAGCGAAAGTGGAAGAGGCATTCCGATATTTATTTGGATAAATTCACATGGAAGTTAAGCTATATTAAATCAAATATTTAGATTAAACCATGCTGTTTTTTTTTAGTCATAGTACAGAATTTTGAAACTTAACAACAATCGATTGAATTATGAAAAGAATATTTTTAACTGCCGCTTTAGTAATTGCATTCTCAGCGTCAATGTTTGCAGCAGAAGGTTGCAAGAGTAAAGAGTGTCCTAAAGCAAAAACAGAATGTACAAAACCTTGCGAATGCAAGAATAAAGAAAATTGCAAAAAGTCTGACTGCAAAAAATCTGATTGTAAAAAAACAGACTGTAAAAAGTCTGATTGCAAAAAAACTTCTAATTAAGTAATAGACAAACTTCAAAAACAATAAAACTAACTTTTTCTTCACTACTAACGTCTTCTCTGCGAAGCAAAGGCGTTATAAACAATTAGACATTTTCAAATAAGATAAAAGGACTCTGCGATCCGTGAAGGATAATGCAGAGTTTTTTTATCTCGTAAATGTCGATATTAAATAGAGAGAGATGCCATTTATTAATATGACATCTCTCTATTATATTTATGTAGCTTTGTTTTAATTAGAATGAATATCCTATTCCAATAGATGCACACCAAGCATTTACATTATATTTCGCGGTAAATTTTTGTTCGGCAGACTGACCAAGCATCGGATAACTTTTGAAAATCAAATCTTCATAAGTATATGTTGCATTATCTTCTCCTGTTCCTATTATATATGAGAATGCCAAATCAATAGAGAATCTTGTAAATGGTCGGAAAGATAAACCTACAGAGGGAGATATTTTATCCATTCCCGGTGTCTCCGGATTATAAAAATTTACATTTACTGGTGTCATATCGTAGTTTACACCGGCACGTATATCCAAACGTTGTGTCAAAGCATATTCAGCTCCCAAACGTAATGCCCATGAGTTTTTATAATTCTTAGCAAGGGATTGATTGAATGGAGCAAGTTTTTCAGTAAGAAAATCAATTTCAAGAGTCTTGTATGCACTCCAGCCTGTCATTTGAGCATCAAGTGCTAATTCAAGTTTCTTAATTGGACGATAACTCAAACCAATATTTAGTGTATAAGGCATAGGCATTTCAGCTGAGAAATTAGCTTCATTAAGAACTCCTATTGCATTCTGCAATAATGTTTCTGCTACTTGATTAGCATAAGAAACAGTTGCATTTCCTGCCTTTACTTTCATCGACATTTTAGAACGATAAGACGCACCGATTGTAAGATTATCAGTAATATCATACATCGCCCCTACATTTACTCCTACAGCAACATTAGCTGTACCTTTAAGATTAACCGATGCAGGTGTCACTCCATCAAATGAATAATTCTGCTGTGTGGCTTTTAATAATAAATCCACCGAGTTAGCGTTTACTAACCCCTTTGATAAGTTCACATTTCCCCATGCTATCATCATTCCTGCACCAATTGAGAGTTTAGGGGTGATTCTCCATGAAATCGTAGGTTGAACAGTATAGGTTTGTAAGTCTACTTTTTGTGCCAAAGTAGCCCCAGGCCAATTATTTGTCCAATTAATGCTACTTCCATAAGGAGTAGTGAATGCCACACCAGCTTTTAGATTATCAAATATGCTGAATGCAGCATAAGCATATAAAGGTGTACTTACCTTATTATCTGTTTTATATTCTTTACTCTCATATGTACATGTTGCTGTAGGTGAAATTCCGGTCACTCCCACAGATAAATCAAGAGTCTTGTTCATAAATGCCATCCCGGCAGGATTGAATTGCATACTCTCTGCACCAAGTTTCATTCCGGTACCAGTGTGACCCATCCCGAGCTGACGCGCACTTAACGTATTCACTTGATACCCTTCGGCATAGGCACTTAATGTCATAGCCACCGCCATTAATACTAATGAAATCTTTTTCATATTAAATGTTTTAGTTTATTACAATTGTCGGCAAAAATAGATATAATATATTTAGCCATACACATCCTTAACAATATATTAGCATATTTAACTCTATCGCTTATTCCTTTTTTATGTTCTATATATCTGATAATCACATAAAAATAACTTAATTGTTAAAATTAAAACCTTAAAATGTTAAATACAAAAATACGAGCCTCTTAAAATATCAAATAATTTTCGTACCTTTGCACTCTTATTTTCAAACAGGTATGATAGCAGTAAACAACTTAGGTATTCAATTTGGCAAAAGGGTATTATTTCAGGAAGTTAATCTGAAATTCACTCCCGGCAATTGCTATGGCATAATCGGAGCCAATGGAGCAGGGAAAAGTACATTAATGCGCATTTTGAGTGGAGAACTATCTCCGACTCATGGCACAGTGAGCCAAGGCTCTGGTGAAAGAATGTCTGTATTAAGTCAAGATCACTTTGAATTTGACGAATGCACAGTAATGGAGACTGTACTTCGCGGACATACAGTACTTTGGAATATAATGCAAGAAAAAGATGCATTATACGCTAAAGAAGATTTTTCGGATGCTGATGGAATCAGAGCATCTGAACTCGAAGAAAAATTTGCCGAGATGGAGGGTTGGAATGCTGAAAGCGATGCAGCAATGCTCTTGAGTGGTTTGGGAATAAAAGAAGCAAAACACTATAACCTTATGAAGGATATGAGTGGAAATGAAAAGGTGCGAGTGCTTTTGGCTAAAGCCCTTTTTGGAAATCCTGACAATTTACTTCTCGATGAGCCTACCAATGACCTTGACCTCGATACGGTTGCTTGGCTCGAAGATTATTTGTCAAAATGTGAAAACACTGTTCTTGTTGTATCGCACGACCGTCACTTCCTTGACTCGGTGTCCACACATACTTTAGATATTGACTACAACAAAGTACAGCTATTTGCCGGAAATTATAGTTTTTGGTATCAATCAAGTCAGTTAGCTTTGCGTCAACAACAACAACAAAATAAGAAAGCTGAGGAAAAGCGTAAAGAATTACTTGAATTTATACAACGATTCAGTGCGAATGTAGCTAAATCGAAACAAACAACAAGCCGCAAAAAGATGATTGAAAAGCTCAATATTGAGGAGATTCAACCATCATCCCGTAGATATCCCGGAATTATTTTTACTCCAAGTCGCGAACCTGGTAATAAAATCTTAGAAGTAAAAGGACTCCAAGCGAGTGTAGATGGCGAATTATTATTCAAGGATGTAAATTTCCAAATCGAAAAATGGGATAAAGTAGTTTTCTTAAGTCGTGATCCACGTGCTATGACAGCTTTATTTGAAATTATAAACGGAAATAAAAAACCTGAAGCAGGAACTTATGAATGGGGACAAACTATCACCACAGCATATCTGCCAATGGATAATACCGATTTTTTCAACACTGATATGAATCTCGTAGATTGGTTATGTCAATACAGTAACGATTCGAGCGAAATATATTTGAAAGGATTTCTCGGCAAAATGTTATTTTCGGGTGAAGAAGTATTAAAATCGGCTTCAGTACTCTCTGGGGGGGAAAAAATGCGTTGTATGATTGCACGCATGATGATGACCGATGCCAATACTCTTGTACTAGACTCTCCAACCAACCACCTTGACCTCGAATCTATTCAGGGTTTCAACAATACGCTGCAATCATTCAAGGGTAATATTTTAATGTCATCTCACGACCACGAATTTATCCAGACAATATGTACTCGCGTAATTGAGCTGACCCCCAATGGTATAATTGACAAAATTATGGATTATGATGATTATATCACAGATGAAAAGGTTCTTGCTGCGAAAGAAAAACTATATACAAAATAAATTCTTTGAATTATGGTAAAGCATATTGTATCATTCAAATTTTCGGGAACACCTGCCGAGCGTAAAGATGTTGCAAACAAATTTAAAGCGGCATTAATAGCCCTTCCTGAACAAATTGAGGTATTGAAAAGCATGGAAGTTGGTATAAACCAGAATCCATCGGAAGATTGGGATCTTGTATTGACTGCAATAGTGGAAACAATGGATGAAGTAACGATTTATGCAAAACATCCTGCTCACATCCAAGCAGCTTCTATTATTTCTAACAATAAAGAAGCTCGTGCTTGCATAGATTACGAGTTTTAAAATCTCGCATAAAAATTATACGCGGAGAACTGATTTGTATTTAATTACAATCAATTCTCCGCGTTTTTTATTAAACCGCTATCGGGTTTATTATTCCTTTTCCGACAACTCAAGCCATCTCATCTCTTTTTCATCCATGATATTGGATAGCTCATTATATCTTATTGATATTTGTGAAATATCAACCGAAGGATTTTCATTTGGATTATTAAAAATATATTCTATCTTTTTCTTTTCCTCTTCCAAATCGTGCAATTCGGTAGTTAGCAACTCAAACTCTTTCTTTTCTTTATAAGTAAGTTTATTACTAATTGTTGAAGTTTTAGGCTTTTGAACCGGAGCCGAATTTATCTTTAGTTCTTCATCAATCTTCTTTTTCTCAATAGATTTCCATTCTCTATATTCTGAATAATTTCGAAATCCGTGTAAGTTTGCAGGCTCAGGCTTTCAAGTAATTCTTGGGTTTGGTCGGCACAATTGTATACTGGGGTAATGATAGAATAGTTGATCATGATTTAAAAGTAAAAAGACAGGAGAAGTAAAATAACCCCTCCTGTCTGTTTTTAAGTTTGTATGTCGGTAATTAGTAGAATTTATATCTTTGATCTACTACATTTCCATTTTTCAGGATAGCTTGCATAGCCTGATAATTGGCACGGTACATATTGGTTTGCTCCAGAGCCTGTTTGGTCTGTCCGATCATGTCTGGAGTCACTTCTTCTGTGGTACGGTTGTTGACCAGAATGATGTATACTCCCTGGTTGCCGGCAATCGGTTCGGAAATTTTGCCTTGTTCAATCAGAGATGAAGCTGCAATTACTTTAGGTTCGATACCTGCTCCCGGAATCTGGAAAGAGTTGAAAGTTATTTCGTTGGCTTCCTGAACTTCCAGGCCGGCTTTTTGGGCGATAGAAAGTAAGCTTTCACTACCACTCTTAGCTGCTTCCAGTTCTTTCTTCAGGATATCAGCTTTCTTTTTCTGCACCAGAATCTGTTT
>CAZYEO010000029.1:0-20706 GCA_964646495.1 uncultured Muribaculaceae bacterium | reverse complement strand
GTTCCATGAATTAAAAAATCAGAAACTGATAAACTCTTGTGGGTTCACAGCTACTCCATCATGCCAAAGTGAGAAGTTTACCATGAATTTGTTTTGGCTTGATGCAGTGGCAATCCTTTGCCCAGAAGTAACCTTATCACCACGTGTCACAAATGGCGATTCAAGATGCGAATATTTGGAGATGAAGCCATTTGGATGTTGAATGCTAAGATTGTATTCTGAATCGAATGTATAGTAATTATCTATTATTGTTCCATCATAAACAGCCATTACGGGAGTTTCTCGTTTCCCTTGAATATCAATTCCGTTGTCATATTTATCACTTTTGTTAAGTGGTTTCACCAATCCTTGTACAGGTACAGAGAAAAGAATACCTTCTGCAGCCAATGGAGCTAATACCGAAAGATTATATCGTTCTGTTTCATCTAATTGCTTGATAAAATCCTTTTCCCTTTCAGAGGAATTCATGAGTGAATCCAGTGGAATGCTGTTGTTGGCTGAATCTTTTGTTTCCGATACGGAATCATAAGGGAAATTCCCACTAAGAATATGGCTCAGGTTGGAATAATAAGCGTTCTTTTTCTCAAATTCATTTTCAAGAGAATCGAGACGCATCGTATTAATTATATTTTCATTACGCTCATCAGTTTTCAAATAGCCGGGCAATAGTGTCCTTATTGGAGTCCCAACTATAAATGCTGAGATTATAATCATCAACCCGATTATTATTAAAATAATTGTTATGGCTACTTTAACACGTGAAAATTTAATGCTCCATAGCTCATTGAAAGTGTTGTCGCTGCTGAACGATAAACGATAGCGTCTTTTGATCTTATAGTGTGGACGCTTATTGATGGGATTATTCATATTATAAGCTAATTAGCAGAAATTGTACAAATATACTATCTTTACAACGCATTGACAAATACATTTTGTGGCTTTTGCAATTATCGTATTTAAATATGATTATGGGAATGTTTTCTTCTATTAAATTTTATTGAAATAATAATATTTTAATTAGTTTGAATTAATAAATATAATTATATTTGCAACATAGGTTTGATAGTGCTGAAATGGCAAATTGATAGATATATGTGAATATTTTGAGCGTAAATAGATAGAAAGGAATTGTATTGACTTTGATGTGCCATTTTGCGCGAACAAATTGAAAGTTGTAGCGTTAGTGCTACTGATACCATTAAACGTTATTATCATGAATATTAATGAAACATTAAGCTCATTAGAAGCAAAACATCCGGGTGAGAAGGAATACCTTCAAGCTGTAAAAGAAGTACTTATGTCAGTAAAGGATGTATATGAACAACATCCCGAATTTGCACAAGCAAAAATAGTAGAGAGAATGGTGGAACCGGATAGAATTTTTACTTTCCGTGTCACATGGATTGATGATAAAGGGGAAGTACAAACTAATATAGGTTATAGAGTCCAATTTAATAATGCTATTGGGCCATATAAAGGTGGAATACGTTTTCATGCTTCTGTAAATCTATCAATATTAAAATTCTTGGGATTCGAACAAACATTTAAAAATGCTCTTACTACCCTGCCAATGGGTGGCGGTAAAGGTGGATCTGATTTTAGTCCACGTGGTAAAAGCGATAAGGAAATAATGAGATTTTGCCAAGCGTTCATATTGGAGTTATGGCGTAATTTGGGTCCTGATCGAGATGTCCCAGCCGGAGATATAGGCGTTGGTGGTCGAGAAGTGGGATATATGTATGGGATGTATAAAAAATTAGCACAAGAAAATACCGGTACATTCACAGGTAAAGGACTTGACTTTGGTGGTTCTAAAATTAGACCGGAAGCAACGGGATTTGGTGCATGTTATTTTGTGGAAAATATGCTTGGCACTAAAGGTGAATCATTTAAAGGCAAAACTGTAGCAATTTCAGGATTCGGAAATGTAGCATGGGGAGCCGCAACAAAGGCAACTGAGTTGGGAGCAAAAGTAGTGACTATTTCCGGACCTGATGGATATGTGTATGATCCGGATGGAATTTCAGGCGAAAAAATTGATTTCATGCTTGATCTTCGGGCAAGTGGCGAGGATATTGTAGCTCCGTATGTAGAGCGTTTCCCAAATGCTAAATTTTATGAGGGACGTCGTCCATGGGAGGTTAAAGTAGATATAGCAATGCCTTGTGCCACTCAAAATGAAGTAGGGAAAGAGGATGCTGAACATCTTGTAGCCAATAATGTAATGTGCGTAGGAGAAGTTTCAAACATGGGTTGTACTCCAGAAGCAATCGATACATTTATTGCAGCCAAAATAATGTATGGTCCGGGGAAAGCAGTCAATGCAGGAGGTGTTGCCACTTCAGGATTAGAGATGAGCCAAAATGCAATGCATCTATCATGGTCTGAAAAAGAAGTAGATGATAAGTTGCATGGTATAATGAATGATATTCATCTACAATGCGTAAAATATGGAACTGAACCTGATGGTTACATCAATTATATGAAAGGGGCTAATATTGCAGGATTTATGAAAGTAGCTCATGCTATGATGGGACAAGGAATTGTATAATAGCATATAGATAAAAAATAGCATCTATCATTTTGTGTGGTAGATGCTATTTTTTTTGATTATAAATGTTTAAGCTACTATTTTTAATATAGGAGTAAATGCAAGAACACAAAGCCATATTATTCCAGATATGCTTACCCCGATCGATATGTTAGCTATTATATTGCGTGTTTTTGTTGTCAATGGTTCTACAAATTGTGATATGCAATATGCCAGTGCTGCCATAATAAGCAATGAATCATCAATCAATCCTATCCAAGGTCCATCATAGTCAATGGGTATTATAATATATGCCAATGCCAATAAACACAGCAATATGGATAGTGCCTTATGTCTTTTAACTTTCGGCAAAGATTGATACGCAGTTTCTTCGGTGTAATTTTCCATCATTTTAATATTTCATTGGAAGTACTTCAATCCAATAGCCATCAGGGTCTTCAATAAAATATAAACCCATATCATGATTCTCGAAGCACACGACATCCATCTCCTTATGATAGTCGCGTATATGATTGTAATCGCCTTCTACGCGAAAACATAAATGGCTTTCATTTTCGCCAAGATCATATTGCTGTGGATGATCACGCAGCCACGTCAGTTCGAGTGCAAATTGCGATAAGTTATCTGCGAGATATACTAATATAAATGAACCATCGGCGGCTTCTTTTCGCTTTAATTCAGTGAGCCCTAATGCGTCATTATAAAATTTAATACTTCTTTCGAGATTAGTCACATTAATATTAAAATGGTCAAATCGTGCTTCAATTTTCATAATTTGATATTATTTCGTTTTATTTTTTTAGGAAAAAACATATGCTCTATAGCTTTCTTTATCTCTTCCTTAGGATATAATCCCCCTATTTGTTCCGGTTTTCCGGTAGTGGGTGCAAGAAGGAGTAATGGAATGGAAGATATGGAATATGCTTGTGCGATATCTTTATTATTGTCTATATCTATTTTGTAGAAATCGACCTTCCCACTATATTCTTGTGCCAACTCTTCCATAATTGGTGCCAACTTACGGCATGGACCGCACCAAGTAGCATAGAAATCGATCACAGCAGGCTTTTTGCCTATGAATTTCCAACTTGCATAGCCATTTGTATATTGGCTTACCAGCTGGCTGAATTTTACCGATGTAATCTCTTGTACTTTTCCTTTCGCGGTGGGTGTTGCAGCATTTGCAGCACAAATGCCGAATGCCAAAATGGTCATTATTATTAATTTTCTCATTGTTTTATGATTGTTGATTGTAAATAATAATATAACGTGTATTTTGCATATAATGTTATTTTATCGATATGCAAAAATACACGTTATGTTTTATGTCGAATGATGGCATTTATTGATGCATATCACGCAAAAGGTCATTTACGGTCTTAACGGGATTGAATGTTAATATGGGAACTTCAATAAATACAGTATTCCAATCACTCATAGCTCCATTCCACAACCCAGGTAATTCGAGCGCTTTAAGAGATTTTCCATTTTTAGATTTCTCTGATATAAACCCAGTATTTTTATCAACAAAATCTGGTAGATTAAATTTGTTGCCTTCAAAGTCTTTAATGTAACATACTAAATCAACAGGGTTGAAATGGCTTGCATTATTTAATATTTCTTGCGAAGTTGAATCGTTTGTGTCAAATTGAGAGCTTTCCAGAATTTGAGGTGATGTTGTGCCGTCGCTATTGTATGCAATAAATGGTCCACCTCCGGGTTCTCCGTCATTTTGTACTACTCCGCATACTCTGATAGGTCTATTAAGTTTATTAATAAGATAAACTACAAGCTCGCTATCTTCTAAATGTTTAGTTTCAGAGTTGCGAATATTGAGTTTATCATGTAAAAAATGTATTATATCCCTCACGTCCTCGATAGTATAGTGTCCGCTTTTGAGTAACCTGATATATTTTGCGATTCTTTTTTGGAGTGATATTAGGTATCCGCCAATAATCTTTTTATATCGTATAGTGTCTTCGCGTTTATTTGCCGGGACTATATTGTCAATATTTTTAATAAAAACAGTTTCAGTCTCTATGTCATTAAGATTTTCAATTAATGCGCCATGTCCTGCCGGTCTAAACAGTAGATTGCCATCGTTTTCGCGAAATGGAGTGTTGTCCATGGTTACAGCGATTGTGTCTGTTGAAGGCTTTTGTTCCGACATAGTTACGTTATACGTGATACTATATTTATCTTGAAGTCTGATAATCTCTTTTGAAATTATTTTTTCAAATTCACTGCGATGTTCGGGCGAAACGGTAAAATGCACCGATACTGTTTTTGTGTCATTGCAGGCATATTGCGCACCCTCTTCAAGATGTTCTTCGAGAGCCGAACATACTTTTCCATCATTGATGTGAAATTTTAATACTCCTTTTGGTAGGTTGCCGTAATTTAGTCCTTCAGGATATAGGAGTAATCTGGCAATATCTTGAAAATGTCCATCGGAAATAAGGAATGGAATATCCATGCCCATAACTTTATTACATTTTGAATTAAGTTCTTTATAAAAAGCGAAATTATGAATCTTATCAAAGAATTCCTTTTCAAATTTTGTTTCAGGAATTTGACGGTTGCTTTGAATAAATTCAAAGATATTCTTAAACATACGACTTGCTGCACCCGATGCCGGAACAAATTTTTCTACTTTTCCTCCCGCATGCATGTAATTTTCCCAAGAATATATGCAATCCAATTCTTCGCCCGATGTAAGTCGTAAAATTCCATTACCAACAGATGCGGGTGATAATACTTTTAAATATGGGAACCCTTCTTTAAATACACTAAGTTGAGATTCAACCATTTCTGGTGTTATTCCCTTTTTATCCATTATTTTCAGATCGTTTGCACTGAACATGATATATGATATTAAATGTTTTTATTAGCAACCAAACTTAAGAATAATCTTTGACATAGTAAAGAAATTGGCTAAAAAACTCTCTATTTGAACTGAATTTTATTAAGAGAAGTAATTATGGAAGATTCTTATTTCAGCAACGAAGAGAAATTGATTGTGCTACGCCAAAGTCGATCATTAATGAGATATACCCATGGATTGCTTTCGCATGAGGATATTGCTGCTATACGCAGTATAATAACTGAGGGTATTAAAGAAAATCATTATCGCCGTGATAAATATGGGTTGAATCCCACTGTGAGAAATATAAATACGGCACTTCTATTGTGTGATAATGTTGGGGTGGATCGCAGTATGATTATTGCCATCCTTTTATACAATCTATGTAAATCAGAATTTATACCTGCCGAAAAGGTGTGCGCATTGTTTGGCGAGGATACTTACAAACTAATTCACGGGTTACTCAAAATATCGAATCTATATCGGCATGAGGCTTCGGTTCAAGATGAGAATTTCAGAAATCTGCTGCTCACATTTGCCGAAGATATCAGAGTGATAATAATTATGATTATTGACCGTCTTGGTGTGATGAGAATGATTAATCATCATTCAAACGAGAAGTTTGTGCATGACATTTCATGGGAAGCATTATCTCTATATGTCCCTTTTGCTCATAGACTTGGCTTATATGCCGTAAAATCAGAATTAGAAGATTTATGGCTGAAATACACCAATCGTGATATATACACATCAATAGCATCAAAATTAAATGAATCAAAAAAACGGCGTGATGCATATATATCAGATTTTATCGATCCTCTTAAAGCAAGATTAAGCGAATATGGATTAAAGTTTGATATTAAAGGTCGTACCAAATCCATTTACTCAATATGGAATAAGATAAAGAAACAAAATACGGACATGGATCATATCTATGATCTGTTTGCCATTCGTATAATTCTCGATACTCCTATTGAAAAAGAAAAAGCTGAATGTTGGATTGCTTATTCGATTGTAGTCGATATGTATAAGTCAAATCCTGCAAGAATGAAAGATTGGCTCAGTATCCCTAAATCCAATGGGTATGAGTCTTTACATACCACTGTATATGGTCCTGATAAGCGATGGGTGGAAGTGCAGATAAGAAGTCGTCGGATGGATGAAATCGCAGAGCGAGGACTTGCTGCTCACTGGAAATATAAGGGAGTAAAAAGTGAGAAAAATCTTGACGATTGGATGAATAATGTCCGTGATATGCTCGAGGCTGCGGAATCGGGACCAATGGACATGATGCGCGACATGAAGATGGATATTTATAATAAGGAAGTATTTGTCTTTACGCCAAAGGGCGACTTGTATAGGTTGCCATTGGGGGCTACCCTACTCGATTTTGCTTTTCAGGTGCATTCAAAACTTGGATGTCAATGTGTGGGAGGTACTGTTGATGGAAAGAATCAGAAGATTAACTATAAACTGAAAAGTGGTGATACTATTGAAATTCTTACATCAAACAGCCAGACTCCAAAACTCGATTGGCTTAATTTTGTAATTACGTCAAAAGCGCGCAATAAAATTAAACAGACTGTAAATGAAATTGCCAATAAAAGGGCTGAAATTGGTAAAGAGATGCTTCAACGTCGATTTAAAAACAGAAAAATTGATATTGATGAAGCTGTATTGATGAAAGCTATAAAGAAATCGGGGTATAAAACTTCAACGGATTTTTTTCGTGCCATTGCCGATGAAAAACTTGAAATAAATGATTTCCTTGATTTATATATAGCAGTTGATGAAAAAGATAATCAAAACCAGTTGCCACCCCCTACCGCCGAAGGTTTTGTGCTTCAAACTTCAACAGTTACCGATGAAGAGCAAGATGACGATGTGCTGGTTATAGGTGAAGACATAAAGGGTATCAACTATAAATTGGCAAAATGTTGCAATCCCATTTTTGGTGATGCAATCCTTGGATTTGTATCAAAAGAGGGAGTGATAAAAATACATCGCAATGATTGCGCTAATGTGATACATTTACGAGAAAAATATCCACATAGGAAAATAGATACACGATGGTCGGGTAAACTTGGATCGCAGTTTGCCGTAACCCTTCGTATTGTCGGGAAAGATGATATTGGAATAGTTACAAATATCACATCGATAATATCAAAAGAGAAAAAAGCATCGCTTAGGAATATTTCGATTGACTCTCATGATGGGTTATTTCAAGGATATTTAGTAATTGGAATAAACGACAAGCAAACTTTAAATGAACTAATCAATAAAATAAAATCAATAAAAGGAGTAAAAAATGTTGAACGGAGCAATAATTAAAAGAAAGAATGTAATGATATGTTCCCTTATCGGAGCAATCGGACTGATGTCCTGTGGTAGCGGAAATAAAGATGCCGAATCGGCAGTATCTATTTTTGCTCAGGCTCAAAATGAGTTTAACCAAGCCGATTATTCGGGGGCACTCACTCTTCTTGATTCGCTTAAGAAAACATATCCTAAGGAGGTCGCAACACAAAGAGAGGCTTTACATCTACGCACTCAGATTGATGAGAAAACAACTCTCGAAGCAATAGCAAGTAATGATAGTGCTCTTAATTTGGCATTAAAGGGAAAAGAGTCATTAGCTCCAAATTTTCAATACATCAAAACCAAAGATATGGTTGAAGGATATTGGGTACTTAAATCTGCTGCAAAAAAACAATTGGTTCAGCGCACAGGAATAGAGGCGAGGATTGATGAACAAAGTAACATCTATTTAGTATCTCTTCTCACCGCTAAGCCAGTAAAGCATACGCGTCTTGAGGTAGTCGCAGGAGGTGCTAAATGTGCTACAAAAGATGTACCCTTTAATGGCTCTACAAATTATAGGTTTGTCAACGATGGAGTACAAAATGAAATGGTTACTTTCCGTGCTCAACAATGTGATACCTTATGTCAATTTATTATTGATAATAATATGAAGCCTATGAAAATATCATATGTTGGTTCTTCCTCATATTCTATGCCTCTTTCGGAATCAGATAAACGCATGATTATAGATACATATAATTATTCGCTGGCTTTACTTGGCTCCAAAAAACATGAAAGTCAAAAATTATATCTTGCAAACAAATTAAAAATTGCAAAAGAGCAAATAAAGCGTACGCAACCTAAATAATTAAAGGTGGTTGCGATGTAACCATTTAAATATATATTGATATACCCCTTCTCTTACAGGCTTACGCGATAATATTAAATCGTGTAAGCCTTCTTTTACATAGAGCTCTTGCACTTTTGGTCCCAGATTTTTGCCATAAAGTGATATGTCATTAACATCAAGTACAGCATCTCCTTTATTAAATTCAGGAGTCCATTCATCTCCATTTACACTTTGCATGGAATGCATCAATAATATGGGAATTTTTATATCTGTTCCCTTTTGAATATAATTATGAGCATTGTGAATAGCACCCAACCAACCAGATGTAACAGCCGGAGAAACCTCTTTTTTCCAATTTGTGTTATAACTCCATTCACCATTATATTTTTTTAAAAGGCTTTTGGCATAAGCCTTACTGTCACCTTGGTCGATATTCGTGTTTGGAAACACCTTAGAATATATTGAAACCATAGGAACCATAATTTTTTCCATAAAAGGACTTAGATTCATGTCAAGAAAAGGGCTGTTTAATATTAAGCCTTTGATTGGATATTTTGCTCCCGCATTTTGAGCCATATAATATGAGGAAATAAGACCACCGGTAGAATGTCCCATAAGAATTATTTCATGATTTCCATTTTTTATCATTACATTCAATGCCGAATCTAAGTCGGGAAAATATTCTTTTAGGTCTCTAACTTCAAAGGCACGTTGCCCCGGTAGCAATGAACGTCCATATTTACGTAAATCGACAGCATAGAAATTGTAGCACGAATCTACAAATCGGTTTGCCATTTCTTGTTGAAAGAAATAATCGTTATATCCATGCACATATAATATAGCTTTACCTTTGGCACATGTGCTGTTTTTGTTTATGATTGTGCTTCTCACTTTTCCGGAATAATCATTGGGCATAGATACATAACGCATGCGAAAAGTTGGATCTTCTTTATCAGAAATCCATTGTTGCGCTGAAAGTGAAAAACCGGTGTAAGCCAAAATGGCACATATTGATAAAACCCATTTTCTATTCATATATTCAAAATTTCGCACTAAGGTAGTGATTTTAAATAATACACGTTCATATTCAAGGAATATTAATATAACCTTGATGTTTGAAAATTAATTAAGTGAGGATTTGGAATTTAGCATAAATGTATTTAACTTTGCAGTCGCTTAAAAACAAACAATTTTTTAATCATTAAAAGGTTTAATATGAATCATTACGAAACCGTTTTCATTTTAACTCCCGTTTTGTCTGATGCTCAGATGAAGGAAGCGGTAGACAGTTTCAAGACCATTCTTACAGAAAATGGCTCTGAAATTGTAAACGAAGAGAATTGGGGCTTGCGCAAATTAGCTTACCCTATCCAAAAGAAATCTACAGGATTCTATACTCTTATCGAGTTTGATGCAAATCCTGAAACAATCAAGAAGCTTGAAATCGCTTTCCGTCGCGACGAAAAAGTACTTCGTTTCTTGATATTCCGTTTGGATAAATTTGCTGCTGAATACGCTGCTAAGAGAAGAAGCTTAAAAGGAGCTAAAGTAAACACTACTAAAGAAGAAGTAAAGGAGAACTAATCATGGCACAAACCCAATCAGAAATCAGATATTTGACTCCGCTTTCAGTGGATGTTAAGAAGAAAAAATACTGTCGTTTCAAAAGAAGCGGTATTAAGTACATCGACTACAAAGATCCCGAATTTCTCAAGAAATTCTTGAATGAACAAGGAAAGATTCTTCCTCGTCGTATCACAGGTACTTCGTTGAAGTTCCAAAGAAGAGTTGCACAAGCTGTTAAGCGTGCTCGTCACCTTTCTCTTCTTCCTTACGTAACTGACTTGATGAAATAACTAAAAGCCCGGAGGATTTACAATTATGAAAATTATATTAAAAGAAGATATTACCAATCTTGGGTATAAGGATGATGTCGTAGAAGTGAAAGCTGGATACGGCAGAAACTACCTCATCCCTACCGGTAAAGCAATCATCGCATCAGAATCTGCATTGAAGATTCTTGCTGAAAATCAAAGACAACGTGCACACAAATTGGCTAAAATCAAAGAAGATGCTTTGGCTTTGGCTGCAACACTTGAAGGAGTTGCTCTTACAATTGGTGCAAAAACAAGCACTACAGGTACGATTTTCGGTTCTGTTAACAATATTCAAATCGCAGAAGCTCTTGAAAAACTTGGTCACAATATAGATCGTAAGACAATTGTAATCAAGGATACAATCAAGGAAGTAGGTAAATATGTGGCAACTGTTAAGCTACACAAAGAAGTAGCAGTTGAAATTCCTTTTGAAGTAGTTTCAGAATAATATTGTCATAAATATATATTCAAAGCTGTCCAATTAGTTGGGCAGCTTTGTTGCTTGGTACGCCCAGCATGGGCGTAATCTAATGGGTGCAAGTCCCTAACGAGCCCTAATAGTGGGAATCGTCTAGCCAATAGCAAGGGTGTTCATAGCGATGTGGAATCTGAAGGAAGCTGGCGGCAAAAGTCTGACCTGACGAACAGAAATCAGATATAAGGCTAAAGTGTGAGGGTGAGTTTGCCAAGCAAAACAAAGCCCTATAACTATTTGGAATCACACATAGTAAATCTGGCAGGTATAAGGCGGAAAGATTACGTTCTTATCCGGGAAGGTCTCACAGACGTGTGGAGAAACACGGAGTAAAGCTTGCTGTGAGAAGTCAGCCGAAGACATAGTACCAATATTCTCATTGGGAAGGTCTGAACCTCACAGTTTGTAAGTAAATGAATGTTACTTGAAGAGTGTATAATGCCGAATTAAGTACTATAGTACTTGCTGTCTCTAAAGAAATAAGACGGAATCTGAAAGGTATAGAGAAGTGCAGAGCTTAGAAAGATAACTGAAAACAACAGCGAACACACTGTCAAAGGTGTCAAAGTGAGGAACCGCCACGTGCCGAACGGCATGCGTGGTGGTGTGAGAGGTCGAAAATTAAAGTAGGAGAAAACCTACTTTAATTTTCTCCTACTCGATTATAAATCTACATTTTAAGATAAAAATCTTTTGTAAGCTCAATATATTCATCAGTGTAGACATGACGACTTTTTTCAATAGTAATTGATTCTTCAATCGATTTTGATTCTACTGTAGATAATTCCCAGAGAATTCTTCTCGGATCTGAATTTAAGGTCGTGTGGATTAACGTAATTCTGGATATATAGAGGGTTAAATCATTGCATATTAATTCAATGCGCGATTTGAACTCATAAGGGGTTATTATTGATATTTTCCCATCAGCGTTAAGAAGTGATTTGCTTGCTTTTAGTAATAATTCAAACGGTAAGTAGGAGGAATGGCGCGCTATCGCTCGAGCTCTATCAGGAGAATGAAGGCAGTTGTCAAAAAATGGAGGATTGGAAATAATGTGAGAAAAACGCATTTCTGTCATATTTGCATATTTAAGAAAATCATTACAAATCACATCAATTCTATTATTCCAAGGCGATGCATTAATATTCTCAATTGCTTCCTGAACGGCTAATTCGGAAATATCGATGGCAGTTATTTTAGCATCGCATCTCTGCGCCAGCATTAATGATATAAGTCCTGTTCCACATCCAACATCTAAAATTGTAGGATCATTAACTACATTGCTCCATGCACCGAGAATAACGCCATCTGTGCCGACTTTCATTGCGCTCAACGAATTTTTAACAGAAAACTGTTTGAACTTAAATATGCTTTCTCTCATTATAAATTGTAATAATATTGCAAATTTAATTCATCTGTTTAAAGTTGTAGGTATATTTAAGTAGATATACAAATAAAAAAACCTAATAATTTTATCAGGTCATGATAAATAGGTAATTTTGGCATTCTATTTGTAATAGTATAAAAGTGTATTCCACACTATATAATGTAAATCAAGGATTAATTATGATAAACTTTTTTAATGACTTCGATACGGAACCAAATGACGAAGTATCTCATATAATGCCCATTTTTGCTGAAATAAAGATGAATGCAGATGATTCTGAGAATGATTCTAAAAAAATCAATACTAAGAATTTGCCGATTCTTGCACTTCGCAATATGGTGCTTTTTCCCGGAGTAACAATTCCGGTGGCTGTGGGTCGTGCCAAATCATTGAAATTGATTAAAGAGGCTCAAAAGAAAAATATGCCTATCGGTGTTGTTTGTCAGATTAACAGCAAGATAGAGGATCCGGATATGGCCGATTTATATCATAATGGGGTAATAGCAGATATTGTGAAGATTTTGGAGCTCCCTGATAATACCACCAATGTTATTTTGCAAGGACGTTCCTCATTTAATCTTAATAAAATAATTACTGACACGCCATATCTTCATGGAGAAGTAACAATCGTTCCTGATATAATCCCTAAAAAAAAGGATAAGGAATTTGAGGCTTTAATTTCTGCGCTAAAAGAGATGACTTTAGGTATTTTGCATCAACTCGGTGATGAAGCTAAAGAGATGATATTTGCAGTTAAGAACATTGATGATCATGTATATCTCGTTAATTTCCTTGCAGCAAATACTCCTCTTGAGACCATTCAAAAACAAAATCTTTTGGCTGAAAATGATGTCAAGAAAAGAGCGATGGTATTATATTCGCTACTGTCTAAACAAGCTCAATTGATTGCAATTAAAGCAGATATTCAATCAAAAACCAGAGAGGATCTTACACAACAACAACGTGAACACTTCCTCCAGCAGCAGATACGCACCATTCAAGATGAATTGGGGGATACATCGCAGAATCAGGATATAGAGGAGTTTGCAAAGAAAGCTAAAAAGAAGAAATGGGGTAAGGAGGTAGAAGCTGTCTTCAACAAAGAAATGCGAAAACTTGAGCGTCTTCATCCTCAATCTCCCGATTTTTCGGTTCAATTCGGATATGTCGAAACGCTTCTTAATCTTCCTTGGAATGAATATTCAAAAGATAATTTCAATTTGACAAAGGTTGAAAAACGCTTGAATAAAGATCATTATGGTCTTGAGAAAGTTAAGGATCGCATTTTAGAGCATTTAGCAGTTCTGAAATTGCGTGGAGATATGAAAGCTCCTATTATATGCCTTTACGGCCCTCCGGGGGTCGGCAAAACATCCTTAGGTAAGTCAATTGCCGATGCTCTTAATCGTAAGTATATGCGAGTTTCACTTGGTGGACTTCATGATGAGGCTGAAATAAGGGGGCATCGTCGCACTTATATTGGAGCTATGCCTGGGCGTATCGTACAAGGATTGATCAAGAGTGAAAGTTCAAATCCTGTATTCGTGCTCGATGAAATTGATAAAGTAGGGCAAGATTTTAAGGGAGATCCGTCATCTGCGCTTTTAGAAGTATTGGATCCTGAACAAAATAATCATTTTCATGACAATTATATCGATGTTGATTATGACTTGTCAAAAATACTCTTTATTGCGACTGCCAACACCCTATCAACTTTATCACAACCCCTACTCGACCGCATGGAATTAATTGATGTGTCGGGATATATTTTGGAGGAAAAAGTGGAAATAGCCCGTAAGCATCTTGTCCCAAAAGAATTAGAGAATCATGGTTTTGAAGTAAAAGAGATTGATTTTCCAAAAGCATCGATTGCAAAAATAATAGAATCCTATACGCGTGAATCGGGTGTGCGAGAATTAGAAAAACGTATAGCAAAGATATTGCGTCGTATTGCCAGACTTAAAGCCACAGATAAGCCTTATCCAAAATCTATATCCTTGAGCGATATTAAAGAATATCTTGGAGTCGAAGAATATTCTCGCGACAAATACGAGGGTAACGAATTTGCGGGTGTAGTAACCGGATTGGCTTGGACTGCAGTGGGAGGAGAAATCCTTTTTGTAGAATCGTCACTATCTAAGGGGAAAGGTGAGAAATTGACTCTTACCGGTAATTTAGGTGATGTAATGAAAGAGTCAGCAGTAATTGCTCTTCAATATCTTAAATCTCATTGTGGATTATTTGACATAAACGAAGAGCTATTTGACAAATACAATATTCATATTCACGTACCTGAAGGTGCAATACCAAAAGATGGACCTTCTGCCGGAGTGACAATGGTTACATCATTGGCTTCGTCTTTTACACAACGTAAAGTAAAGGATCATCTGGCTATGACGGGAGAAATAACATTGAGAGGCAAGGTGTTACCTGTTGGGGGTATAAAAGAGAAAATATTGGCAGCTAAGCGTGCCGGCATTACAGATATAATTCTTTGCAATGAAAATCGCAAAGATATTGAAGAAATCAAAGATACATATCTTGAAGGACTTCAATTTCATTATGTAAGAACTATTAAAGAGGTATTGGATATCGCTCTTACCCCACAGAAAGTGGATGATTATATTAATTTGTAATAAATTTCATAGGTCTTGAAGCGATTTGAGATCATCTTCTGCAGTCTCCATATTAATGAAATAATAATATGGAGACTGCTATTTTATATACTTGGGACTCCAATTATATGTAACTTAAATGGCTGGAAAGTATAATTAGATTTTCATGGATGGTATGATTTAATATTATTATCCTTATCAACTTTTTTTTCATTATTTATGCGGGCGCCACATTTCCTGCAATATTTTGCATCTCCTTCATGATATTTTAATCCGCAATTTGTACACTTACGAATTACTTTTCTACTCCCATAGGCAATTTCAGTGGTTATAATTCCAGTAGGAACGGCAATGATAGCATAACCAAGCAACATAATAATTGCTGCCAATGTGCGTCCCGGCACAGTTATGGGTGTAATGTCGCCATAACCTACGGTGGTGATTGTGACGATTGCCCAATATATACTTTGTGGAATATTAGCAAATGAAGGATTCACCCCACTCTCAATCACATACATAAGTGTCCCTAATATTATAACCAACACAAAAATAAAGTTCATAAACACAAGTATTTTATCAAGACTACGCTTGAATGCTTGTATTAGAAAATTACTTTCATTTACAAAATGTGTCAATTGGAATACTCTGAACATTCTCAATAGACGTAACATCCTTATCGTCATTAAATATTGAGTCCCATCGATAAACAAGCCTAAGAATGATGGTAGAATAGATAAGAAATCGATTATTCCATAGAATGAAAATATATATTTACGTCTATTATTGACACTGAAAATTCGAAGTATATATTCTATTGTAAAACAAATTGTGATAAACCACTCAGCATTGTTAATTGTATTTTCATAGCGTATGTCAATATTAGGAAAACTTTCAAGTGACACCATTACGACACTGAGAATAATAAGTACAAGTAAACTTATGTCAAATATCTTCCCGGCTCTAGTGTTTGTATGAAAAATAATGATGTATACTTTTCTTCGTAATCGCTCTATTTTCTCTCGCAGGTTATCAGTCATATTCGATTTATATTCAATTTTTATATTAAACAAAATTATATACAGATTGGTGCGATATGTTTAAAGAAAAACCGGCTCACTATTTTAAATCAGTAAGCCGGTTGTTATCATTTTATTTTGTGAGAATTAAAATTCTGCATTATTTGGTGTGCGAGGGAAAGGAATTACATCTCGGATGTTTGTCATTCCTGTTACGAAAAGAACCAAACGTTCAAATCCTAATCCGAACCCTGAATGAGGTACTGTACCAAATCTGCGTGTATCAAGATACCACCACATATCTTTCATTGGTACATTCATTTCATCAATACGTTCCAAAAGTTTATCATAATCCTCTTCACGTTGTGACCCTCCTATAATTTCTCCTATTTTAGGGAATAATACATCCATTGCTCTAACGGTTTTACCATCTTCATTTAGCTTCATATAGAATGCTTTTATTTCCTTAGGATATCCAGTGAGAATTACCGGTTTTTTGAAATGTTCCTCTACAAGATACCGTTCATGTTCACTTTGTAAATCGATACCCCATGATACCGGGAACTCAAATTTCTTTCCGGATTCTTCAAGTATCTTTACACCTTCTGTATATGATAATCTTACAAAATCGTCGGAACAGACAAAGTTTAGGCGTTCTATTAACTCATTATCGTACATTTGAGCCAAGAAATCAATATCATCCTTTGCATTTTCTAAAGCGTATTTTACACAGAATTTAATGAAATCTTCTGCGAGATCCATATTTTCTTCAATTTCATTGAACGCTACTTCGGGTTCAATCATCCAAAATTCCGATAAGTGACGAGGGGTATTAGAGTTTTCAGCTCTAAATGTGGGACCAAAAGTATATATTGCACCAAGCGCAGTAGCACCGAGTTCTCCTTCGAGTTGTCCTGACACTGTGAGATTGGCAGGCTTTCCGAAGAAATCTTTTGAATAATCTACTGCCCCATCTTCGTTGCGAGGTACATCATTCAAATCGAGAGTTGTAACTTGAAACATTGCTCCTGCTCCTTCACAATCGCTTGCAGTGATAAGAGGAGTATTGAGATAAAAGAATCCTTTGTCGTTGAAATATTTGTGAATTGCAAATGCAAGTGCATGACGAATACGAAGCACTGCGCCAAACGTATTTGTGCGAGGACGTAAGTGAGCTTTTTCACGCAAAAATTCTAAAGTATGCCCTTTCTTTTGCAATGGATATGTTTCAACATCGGCAGTTCCATATATCTCAAGCGTATCGGCTTGAATTTCGGCTACTTGTCCTTTGCCTTGTGATTCTACAAGTTTCCCAGTTACGTGGATACTTGCTCCGGTTGTAATAAGTTTAAGATCGTCATCGGTGAATTTATTCATATCAAAGACAATCTGAATATTCTTAATAGTTGATCCGTCGTTTAATGCCACGAATTGCACATGTTTGTTTCCACGGCGAGTACGCACCCATCCTTTTACATCAACATCCTGACCGACGAGTTCGGGAGTCCATATCTCTGATATTTTAGTTCTTTTTAGTCCCATAAGTTTCAATATTTAGGCTGTGTTATAAATTAGTTGAAAGCAGTGAGTCAAGTATCTCACTGCTTTCTCATAAAATATTTCTTTGTTTATTTATTCAAAAGAGTTTTGTTTCAAAAAGTTTACTTCTTCTTGAGTCAAGTATCTCCAACGTCCGCGAGGAAGGTTCTTCTTGGTCAATCCGGCAAAATATACGCGATCAAGTTTTGTTACATGATATCCGAGTGATTCGAATATGCGGCGAACGATACGATTGCGTCCTGAGTGAATTTCAATACCCGCTTGTTTGCGATCATTTTCCATTACATAGCTTATCGCATCTGCATGGATAGGTCCATCCTCTAATTCGATACCGTCAGCAATACGTTGCATATCTTCTTCGGTAATCGCTTTATCAGTCCATACTTGATATATCTTTTTCTTGACATATTTAGGATGTGTCAATTTTGAAGCAAGATCGCCATCATTAGTAAGCAATAATACTCCTGTTGTGTTGCGGTCAAGTCGTCCTACAGGATATATACGTTCCGGACAAGCATTTTTCACCAAGTCCATAACTGTGAGTCTTCCGTTTGGATCATCACTTGTTGTAACGCAATCTTTCGGCTTGTTCAATAATATATAGCATTTGCTTTCGAGTGTAACTACTTTGTCCTGATATTCAACTACATCGACAGCTGTAATTTTAGTACCTAATTCAGTAACAGCGTTACCATTTACCAATACTAATCCTTTTTGAATCAATTCATCTGCTTCACGGCGTGAGCATACTCCCGCATTAGCCATAAATTTATTCAAACGTACTGGTTCGTTTGGATCAATTATTGGCATTTCATATTCTATGCGCTGAGGACGTGGTGTGAAACGCATTTGTTGTCCTGCACCCTGTTGTGGGCGGTTATTGTATCCACCTTGGCGATTGTTATATCCACCCTGTTGTGGGCGGTTATTGTATCCACCTTGGCGATTATTATATCCACCTTGGCGATTATTGTTATATCCACCTTGGCGATTATTATATCCTCCTTGTTGCGGACGGTTGTTATTGTAACCCCCTTGACGATTATTGTAACCTCCTTGTTGCGGACGATTGTAACCTCCTTGTTGCGGACGGCTATATCCTCCACTATTTTCAGAATTATAATTATTATATCCGCCCCCTTGTTGTGGGCGATTATTATAATCATTGTGGTTACTATATCCACCACCTTGATTATTGTATCCACCACCTTGATTGTTATAACCCCCGCTTTGATAGCGATTGTTATAACCTCCTTGACGGTTGTTATAACCTCCTTGATTGTAATTATTACCTTGATGACGATTATATCCACCTTGTTGTGGGCGTGGATTGTCATAACCACCTTGATTGTAATTCCCTTGAGGACGGCTATTATTATATCCTCTTGGAGCGTAACTTCTTTCAGAGTAGTTAGAATTAACCTGTCTGTCACTTTGGTCAGCTTGTGGTGCTTGAGGAGTATAAGCAATTTTTTCATAGCGAGCCTCTACCGGCTCTGCTGCATCTACTTTATTTTCTCCAATGCGAGGTCTCTTTGGCTTTTTTTCAATATCATCCATGTCTTTAAAATGTTTAGTTAGGCCTCTCGGCTAAATTTTACTTGTTTTAGTAAGGTTATTTTTATATATTACATAAACCTAAATTCAATGCAAAGATAATTTATATTTATCGTAATAACAATAAACTCATAAAAAAGATTTTTTAATTGTATATTAATATGTTAGAGGACTTACAATGCTGATTTATTGTTATGATTTTATCAGCTATACACTCCTAAATAATTGTGAGGCGTAATGTTTTTTATTTCTGTTTTAATATTATCGGCGATATTTAGCGAATCAATAAATTTAGCAATACCTTCAGCATCTATTTTATTATTGGTACGTGTAAGTTCCTTTAATGTTTCATAAGGTTTCGGATACCCCTCACGTCGCAATATCGTTTGTATCGCTTCAGCTACTACATTCCACATATTGTCCAAATCCCGACTAATTGCATCTTCATTAAGAAGTAGTTTGTGCAGCCCTTTTAGTGTACTATGAAGAGCTATTACAATATGTCCGAATGGAACTCCAATATTTCGTAACACAGTGGAGTCGGTAAGATCTCGTTGAAGTCGTGAAATGGGGAGTTTATGAGCTAAATGTTCCAAAATAGCAGTGGCAATACCAAGGTTTCCTTCTGAGTTTTCAAAATCAATTGGATTTACTTTATGTGGCATAGCTGATGACCCTACTTCGCCTGCTTTGATTTTTTGTTTGAAATAATCCATAGATATATATTGCCACATATCGCGATCCAAATCAATCAGGATTGTATTGATTCTTTTCATACAATCAAAAATAGCTGCAAGATTATCATAATTGGAAATCTGTGTGGTGAATAATTCACGTTCAATTCCCAATGTTTGTGATAAAAAATTATTGGCAAATTGAATCCAATCTATTTGAGGGTATGCAATATGGTGTGCATTGAAATTACCTGTAGCCCCACCAAATTTACCACTAACTTTTAGCCCTTTTAATATATGTAGTTGCTCCTCTAAGCGATAGGCGAACACTTTTATTTCTTTCCCCAAACTTGTAGGAGATGCAGGTTGTCCATGTGTCTTGGCAAGCATAGGTATTTCTTTCCATTGCATGGCATAGCTGTTGAGCAATGTGAGAATTTCATCATACAGGGGAAATAAAACAGTATGCATAGCATCCTTTATCGACATTGGCACGGAAGTATTGTTAATGTCTTGCGATGTAAGTCCGAAATGAATAAATTCCAGATGTTTTTTTAACCCGATAGATTCAAACTTCTCTTTCAAAAAGTATTCTACGGCTTTTACATCATGATTAGTAATTGCTTCAATATCTTTTATGCGTTCAGCATCTTTAAGAGTAAAGTTATTATAGGTACAGCGCAATTCGGAGAATACAGAGGGATCAACATCATTTAATTGAGGAATAGGTATTTGGCATAATTGAATAAAATATTCAATTTCCACTTTTACACGATAGCGTATTAGTGCATACTCAGAGAAATATTCATCGAGGGTGTTTGTCTTGCTACGGTAGCGTCCATCAATTGGAGACACTGAAGTGAGTGGTGATAATTCCATTAGATTAGTATATGATTTATGAATGCTTTATGCATATTTTTGCACATTGTATTTGTTCTACAAAAGTACAAATTTATTAGACATTCATCAAATTGATTGGT
>CAZYEO010000028.1:0-20898 GCA_964646495.1 uncultured Muribaculaceae bacterium | reverse complement strand
AACGCTCATTGGCAATATCTTTTGATGTTTTCCCTTGAGCTATTAATGCAAGAATTTCTTTTTCGGTGGGAGTGAGCGACCCCATGGCAGCTGTGGTTGATGACGAACCATTCAGGGCTGTTTGTATATCTTTAGATATATATCTGGAGCCTGAAAGTGAAACTTCGATAGCTTGTGAAATTTCGTTAGAAGGAGCATTTTTGCCGATTATACCGAAGTTTTTTTCGTTTACGATGAGGCGACGCAATACTTCATTGGTGAGATCATCTCCAAATATTAGCCATTTCGCTTTTTGAAATCTACTCTGTGCTACTAAGAGAAGTGCCACATCAGGGAAATCAAAAAGAGTATAATCGAGTATCACCAAAGCATCCGGACAATAAAGAAGCTCTTCAATAAGATTAGTACGGTTCATCACACGTTTTACTGTATGATATCCCATACTTTTCAGAAGAGCTTTAATACCTAAGAATGTAATATCTTGGTTATCGGCAATAATAATATCCATGCAGTTTTGATGAAGTTTTATTGCCGAAAAGTACTAATTATATTCGGTTTTGCCAACTTTCAAAAAAAGATTATAGCGGATATTCGTCAAAAGCATAAAGTACAGTTGATAGGTATCTTTCTCCGGTATCCGGTAGCAGCACAACAATGCGTTTCCCCTTGTTTTCAGGGCGTTTTGCCAAAATTGTAGCACCCCAAGCTGCTGCCCCCGATGAAATTCCCACCAATACCCCTTCGGTCGCTGCGAGTTTTCGGCTTGTGGCTATTGCATCGTTATCATCGATAGTAATTATTTCATCGATAACCTCCGAGTTATATGTATTAGGAATAAATCCAGCTCCAATGCCCTGAATCTTGTGCGGTCCGGGATTACCCCCCGATAACACCTGTGATGCGCTCGGTTCTACGGCTATGATTTTCACATTTGGCAGCTTTTCTTTGAGTTTCTTTCCTATGCCACTCACAGTGCCTCCTGTTCCTACACCGGCTACGAAATAATCGATTTCACCATCGGTGTCACGAAGGATCTCCTCAGCCGTGGTATTATAATGTATTTCAGGATTTGCAGGATTTTCAAATTGACGCAATATTACAGCACCCGTTATTGATTCCTGTAATTCTTTTGCCTTAGCTATTGCCCCTTTCATGCCGGATGTTCCGGGAGTCAGTTCAATTTTCGCTCCATAAGCCTTTAATAGGCTTCTGCGCTCCACACTCATGGTTTCCGGCATTGTGAGAATCACTTTATATCCTTTTACAGCCCCTACAAATGCAAGACCTACACCCGTGTTTCCACTTGTAGCTTCGATAATTGTAGCACCGGGAGTCAAAATACCTTTCTTCTCTGCGTCATTAATCATTGCAAATGCAATGCGGTCTTTTACGCTTCCTGCAGGATTAAAATATTCGAGTTTTGCTATGATTTTAGCATCGAGTCCATTCTCTTTTACATATTTTTCAAGAGAGAGCAAAGGTGTATTACCGATAAGTTCGGTTAAACTATGCGCTATTTTTTTCATAACTTTTTTATTTTTTCAAATGATTGCGTCATATCTGCTATTAAATCGTCGATATGTTCTGTTCCTACACTTATTCTCACAGTATTTGGGAATATTCCTTGGCTTGCACTTTCCTCTTCGCTAAGTTGAGAGTGAGTGGTAGATGCAGGATGAATTACAAGACTTTTCACATCGGCAACATTAGCAAGAAGAGAAAATATTTCGAGATTATCTATAAATTTTTGTGCTTCTTTTGTGCCACCTTTAATGTTAAATGTAAAAATCGAGCCAGCCCCATTTGGGAAATATCTATTATATAACTCATGGCTTGGGTTACTTGGTAATGATGGGTGATTCACCTTTTCAACTTCTGGGTGGTGTGAAAGGAAATCTACTATCTTGAGCGCATTTTCTACATGTCGTTCCACTCTCAGCGATAAAGTTTCGAGCCCTTGAAGAAGAATAAATGCGTTTATTGGGCTGATGCAAGCACCGGTGTCGCGCAAAAGAATGGCACGAATGCGTGTCACATAAGCAGCAGTCCCGGCCACATCGGCAAATATTGCGCCGTGATAACTCGGATCGGGTTGTGAAAGTTGGGGGAATTTGTCGTTCTGCTTCCAGTCGAAATTTCCGGAATCCACAATCACCCCTCCAAGGGAAGTGCCGTGTCCACCGATGAATTTGGTTGCCGAGTGCACCACAACATCTGCTCCGTATTCAATAGGACGGATAAGAAATGGAGTGCCGAAAGTGTTGTCTACAATCAATGGAATACCATGAGCATGAGCAATGTCGGCAACTTTTTGAATATCTATAAGGTTGGAATTAGGATTACCAAGACTTTCAATAAATATTAATTTTGTGTTGTGACGAATGGCTTTTTCAAAATTACTGAGATCGGAGGGATCAACAAAAGTGGTTGTAACTCCATTATTTACCAATGTGTGTGCCAGTAAGTTGTATGTACCGCCATATATAGTGTTGGCTGATACCACATGATCGCCATTCTTTGTAATATTCTGAATAGAATAGGCTATGGCAGCTGCCCCACTGGCTACAGCCAATGCTGCTACACCACCTTCGAGAGCTGCAAGTCTCTGCTCTAAAACTCCTTGTGTGGAATTGGTGAGACGTCCGTAAATATTTCCGGCATCCTGCAATGCGAATCGTGCTGCTGCATGAGCAGAATCTTTGAACACGTAGGAGGTCGTTTGATAGATAGGTACAGCTCGAGCATCGGTAGCAGGATCGGGCGACTCTTGACCAACATGGAGTTGGAGCGTTTCAAAGTGTAATTTTCTTCTATCCATAATGATTATATAGTTATAATTAATAACAAATTCAACGTTGCAAAGTTATCTCCTATATTCACATACTGCAATAACATAAATATGGTATATGAGTTGAATAATTTGGTTTTGCTCAATTTCTACCCTCCTTAGGCTATTATCGAAATAAATAGAGTAACTTTAAGCCCGACAAATATGAACAAATATGGAAACATCATTCAGCGATCTGAAAGAGTATTTGGATAGGGAGGCTGCAAGAATCAATAACACCGATTTTATAGCCCTTGATCCGGTACAATTCCCAAGACGTTTTTCAGCGTTGCAGGATATAGAAATTATGTCGTTTCTTAGTGCCACAATAGCATGGGGGAATCGTAAAATGATATGTAACAATTGCGAGAAAATGATTTCTCTCATGAATAACTCCCCATATTCGTTTATAATTGAAGAGGGGTATGAAGATATTCCCGACATGAATATTCACCGTACTTTTTTTGCCCGTGATTTCCGCTATATGCTTCGCGGATTACATAAAATATATGCGCGTCATGGTTCGCTTCACGAATATGCGCGCCACATAGACATTGGCTCGCACGAAACGCCTTCATGGAAATTAGTAGAGGGAATGTTGCAACAATTTTCTGAGGCTAATGATGGAGCAGTCAATTCCAACTGTTTGCCTACTCAGCTTAAAAACACAGCATTGAAGCGCATAAATATGGCTCTGAGATGGCTTGTGCGCAATGATGGAATTGTGGATATGGGTGTATGGGATGTAATAAAACCGAGCCAACTTTTTATCCCTCTTGATGTACATGTAGGCAACACTGCCAGAGGGCTGGGAATGATTACTCGCAAAGCAAATGACAAACAAACGGTGCTCGATCTTACCGATACGCTACGCATTATGAGACCCGAAGATCCTGTAATATATGATTATGCTCTATTTGGTGTAGGGATAGAACAAAAGAGTAAGACTTAACCCATTTTAAGGCTTAATCTAAGCGTTTAGGTCGATATGATTTGGTTTTATATCTTCACCGAGGAATATAGATGCCATTTCCTTGAATTTCTCCTCAGATTCGGTGGATAGAAACTTGCAAGTGCCACCCGTTGAACATTCAGCATTTATTTCGGGATGTCTATTAAGATAATCTTTCAAACTATAAGCTATAATTTCCCCTTGTGGCACAATCTGGATAGTAGGGGGCATAAATTCCTTTATCTTATCCATGAGTAGCGGATAATGTGTGCATCCCAATATTACAGTGTCGATATCCGAAGATTTTTGCATAAGTTGATCGATATATTTCTTTACGAAATAATCGGCTCCATCGCTTTTAGCCTCCATGTTTTCAACCAAAGATACCCACATAGGACATGCCACACCATAGGTATTAAAATTGGGATATAACTTTGCTATCTCCATTTCGTAGGATTGACTTTGAATTGTGCCCGGAGTGCCAAATACACCGATGTTGCCATTAGTGGACACTTCTCCAATTTTTTCAACAGTGGGGCGTATTACACCCAGAACTCTGCGGTCGGGGTATGACACGGGGAGGTAATTTTGCTGAATAGAGCGTAATGCCTTTGCTGATGCCGTGTTGCAAGCCAGAATTACCAAGTGACACCCTTGCTCGAAAAGATATTCAACGGCTTCGAGAGTGAATTGATTTACCACTTCAAACGAACGCACTCCATATGGTGCGCGAGCGTTATCGCCGAGATATATATAATCATATTCCGGTAAAACTCTACGTATTTCACTTAATATGGTAAGACCTCCATATCCGGAATCAAATACTCCGATTGCTCCCATTTTATTATCTTTTGAAGTATGCATCAAGAACATCTTTTGCAGCCAAGAATGAGCTTTGACGATTATCGAGCACCAATTTTTCTTTTTCACGTAGCATTTCAGCAATTACGGGATTGTTGTAAAAATGTCCCTTTAGGTTTTCGTCAATTGTCTCAAACATCCAATATTTCTCCTGCTCGTGGCGTTTGTGCTCAAAATAACCTGTTCCTTTCACGTATGAAAAATATCGATCTATCATATCCCAAACTTCAGGTATGCCAAGCTCAAAATATCCCGAATAAGTGTGTACTTCAGGTGTCCATCCGCTTGTGGGTGCAGGGAAAAGGTGTAGCGCACTGCGAAATTGCGCTTTTGCTAAGTTTGCACGCTCTATATTGTCGCCATCAGCTTTATTAATCACGATTCCATCGGCCATTTCCATGATTCCGCGTTTAATCCCTTGCAGTTCATCACCTGTGCCAGCAAGTTGTATCAGCAAGAAAAAATCAACCATTGAATGTACTGCAGTTTCACTTTGTCCCACCCCTACAGTTTCTACAAATATGTTATTGTATCCGGCAGCTTCGCATAGCACTATAGTTTCACGTGTTTTTCGTGCCACCCCTCCAAGCGATCCGGCAGATGGGCTGGGGCGTATAAATGCATTGGGGTGAAGAGCTAACTTTTCCATGCGTGTTTTGTCGCCGAGAATACTACCTTTTGTTCGTTCGCTACTTGGATCGATAGCCAATACCGCTAATTTACCTCCATCGCGCAACACATGTAACCCGAATACATCAATAGAGGTGCTTTTACCTGCCCCCGGAACTCCCGTTATCCCGATACGCTTAGAGTTCCCGGCGTAAGGGAGACATTTTGTAATTACCTCTTGTGCTATTTCCTGATGCTTTGGGATTTGACTTTCTACAAGTGTCACAGCTTGGCTAAGAATGCTTACATCGCCACGTAAAATTCCCTCCACATATTCATCAGCAGTGTATAAGTGTTTGCGGGTTTTTTTCTTCATATAGGGATTTACGATAGGTGGTTGAGCAATCCCTTTATTGACATTAAGCCCTTTATATTTTTCTTCGTTTTCCGGATGTTTCATGCTGATTTTATCTCTTTATTTCACCCACAGCACGCACGGTAGATCGTGGTGCTTGCGGATCGTTGGCAATTATGTTTATTTTCGCGTTAAGAATATTCCCCTCGATTTTCGTTGGATCGGCTGAGATTGTGATAATAGACGATTTGTGACTTTTTATTACATCGGTTGATGTATAAACGGTAATTCCATCATCTAAAGTATATATTTTGCGCAATATCAATGGCTTTTTTCCCATATTCTCGATTGTGATATTGCGTGATACCGGTGACGACCCTGTAATTACGCCGAAATCGGCAGACGGCTCCGCAATCTTTAATATTGGTGCATTCTTAATCTCTTTTTCATTAAGATTTGAGAAGTCCTCGGTAATTATAGCTACAACATCTACCTTTTCAGTTGTAATACGACCGGAGTTTTCCGACTTCACGTTAATGATAAAGTTATCTTTGGATATTCCCCAATCATCCTTTTTATTGCTGTTATAGGTCACCGTGATGGTAGCAATACTTCCCGGAAGAATAGTGTCGGGAATACTCGCCACACTGATATTCTTCGGCATATCACTCCAACCGAGAGTTAGAGTATCTTTACTTTGATTATAGGCATCTATAAACACAGTTTTTGTTTTCCCTTTGCGTAATTCTCCGAATGGTATGGTAAGAGAATTGAATTTTAATGCGCCAGTACCATGCGGATATTTTGATTGCACAGTGTTTGGCGATCCTATAACGTTACCTTTAATCGTAATAATAGTGCGTTTTGGCTCAACATCGGTAATTACCACGACATCTTTACTAAACCTGCCGGGACGACCGATGGGGTTATAAGCCAAACTGATATTTGCCGTATCGCCTGGTGCGATTGAGGAGCGAGTGTAATTGGCAGCGGTGCAACCGCAAGTGGGGCGTACGCTTTGTATTATCATATCTCCATCACCTATATTGATGAATTTCATGGTGCAAGTTACTTTTCCCATGCTTTCATCAAAAGTTCCAAAATCATGTGTGGTCTCAATCCACCGCGCTTCCCCACCACAAATTCCGGTAAGTGCAGTACATAATATTCCTGAAATGAGAAGGCTGCGCAATTTCATGATAATCTCTATTTTGAGTCTTTTGGAATTGCGCTACCTGTAATCCACAGCACGGTGCGCTTTTCTTTTCCGTTTGTTCTTACTTTAATATCTTTTTTGAATCCTCCGGGGCGTCCTGCCGGATTATATGTTACCTTTATTTTCCCTGATTTCCCCGGTGCTATCGGTCTTTTCGGGTATTCCGGGCGTGTACAGCCGCAAGATGCCACCGATTCTATTATAATAAGGGGTTTGTTACCTGTGTTTACAAACTCAAATTCGCAAGTTACGGGTCCATCTTTTTCTTTAATATACCCGAAGTCATGTTCCTGTTTTGGAAATGTTGCTTGAGCATAATCTGAACACCATCCAGCAATGGAAGCCGAAGCAAAAACAAATAATGAAAAAATAATGCGTTTCATCTCAATATTACTTTTTAAATTCGCTGATATGCAAAAGTAAGTATATATTAATTACCTCCCTTGTATTATTATTAAATTAACACAATTATACATTGTTAGTGCATTAATAATATGTACATTTACAAATCTAATAATATATATAGCATGGATATACAATTGCCTAAACGTATTGATGGAGCGCAACCGGTTGTTCTCCATAAGGTTAAGCAAATCACAGTTATCGGTGCCAATGGAGCCGGTAAAACTCGTTTCAGCAAGAAACTTCTTGAGGAATCGGGTGATAAAGCATTCAAATTATCTGCTTTGAGAGCGATTTTCCCAGAGTCGTCAAAGAATGAATTGCCCGGCTCTATAGATTCTATCTATGATGAATCGATTGTTACATCTCATTTCCTGCGTACGGATGCTTCATCTGAAATTGAAAAATTGATATATTTGCTTTTGCACGAAGAGTTTCTTGATTTATTGGAGTATAAATCGCGCGTTATTCGCAATGAAAAATGTGATATTCCAAAAACAAAACTCGATTGTTTGGTGAAAATGTGGGAAGAGGTCTTTCCGAAAAATAAAATTTTAAGAGAAAGCGGACGATTGCTTTTTGAATCGGAAGGTGGTAATTCTCCATATTCCTCACTACGCCTTTCTGATGGTGAAAAAGCTGTGCTATACTATATTGGGGCAGTAATGTATGCTATGCCTAATGCCGTGATTTTTGTCGATGATCCCGGAGCTTTTTTGCATCCATCTATCATGATAGCTTTATGGAATGTGATTGAGGAGATACGTCCCGATTGTATGTTTATTTATAATACTCATGACCTCGAATTTGCTCGTTCAAGGATTGATAATAAGTGTATATGGGTACGTAATTTTGACGCTGTTAATTTTGCCTGGGATTATGAAATATTAAATCCCAATGATGATTTCAGCGATGAATTATATATGGATTTGCTTGGGAGCCGTAAGCCTGTGTTGTTTATCGAGGGAGATGATATGCATAGTATCGATTTTAAGCTCTATCCATTGATATTTCAGGAATATACAGTAAAGCCACTCGGTAGTTGCAATAAAGTTATTGAATCTACTCGATCATTTAATGATTTGAAAAATTTACATCATCTTGATAGCCATGGCATTGTAGATCGAGACCGTCGCGACGATAAGGAGGTTCAATATCTTAGAGATAAAAAAATATTTGTTCCCGAGGTTGCCGAAATTGAAAATATATTGATGCTCGAAGGGGTAGTGCGCACCGTGGCAAAACGCAAAAGTAAAGACCCTGATCATGTGTTTACGAAAGTAAGAAGTGCAGTAGTAGAATTATTTCGTATGGATTTGAAACAGCAGGCACTGCAACATGTAAGACATCGGGTAAAACGAAATGTGGAATTTAGGATTGATAAAAAATTCCAAAATATCAATGCTCTTGAAGATCACATGATAGATCTTGTGAAAGAGATTAACCCACGAGGCATGTATGAAGATCTATGCCGAACATTTCATGATTATGTGAAAGGGAATGACTATGCGCAGGTGTTGAAAGTATTCAACCAGAAATCAATGCTTCCAGATAGTAATGTGGCTCAATTGTGTGGCATTGCCAATAAAGATGAATATATAAAAGTAATTCTCAATATTCTCAAAGAGGATGGAAAGGATGCGCAATCGATTAGAAGTGCTGTGAAAAAGTGCTTTGGTATTGAATTTGATAAAAAAAATATTTAAATAGATATGAAGCATTGGATTGAGGCGATGAGGCCTCGCACGCTTCCGGTAGCTGTTGCCGGGGTATTAACTGGGGTCGGATATGTGGTATTTATGGGGAAACTTAGAGTAATTCCGGCAATATTGTGTATGCTGTTTGCTCTATTGGCTCAGATTGTATCAAATTTTGCCAATGAATATTACGATTATAAACGGGGTGCTGATAAAAAGGGGCGACAAGGGTTTAGGCGTGGAGTTACAGAGGGGGATATTTCTCCTCGCGCTATGCGTAATATCACTTATGCCACTCTTGCAGTTGCTTGTGTGGTGGGGTGTTGTCTTATCCCTTATGGGGGATGGGAGCTCATATTGGTTGGAATAGCAGTAGCATTATTTGCGTTGGCATATAGCACCGGTCCATATCCGCTGTCATATCACGGACTTGGAGATATAGCCGTGTTGGTATTTTTTGGAGTAGTTCCGGTAAATTTCACTTATTATGTGCAAACGTTGCAATGGTCGCTTCCGGTATTTCTTGCATCGTTATCTATCGGATTGCTGGCTGTAAATGTGCTTCTGGTAAATAATTATCGCGATTATGAAGATGATAAAGCTGTGGGAAAACGCACTACAGTAGTGATATTCGGACGAAATATAGCAAGTAAAGTATATCTTATAAATGGATTTATTGCAACCGCACTTTTAGACGATACATGGCTTGTAATGCCATATTGGGCAATCGTTATCGTAGGGGTGTATCTTGTTTTGCATTATTTTACGTGGAAAAAGCTTGAAAAGAGCGAAGGTGCCGTACTCAACAAGGTACTTGGAGCCACGGCACGCAATATGCTTATTCTTGCTTTGTTACTTTTTGTGGCATTACTATGGCATTCACTATAATATACCCTTAGTGGAGGGGAGGGTATAGGTAAATACATTTCTCTTTACTGCCATGCGTATCGCTCTTGCAAGAGCTTTGAAGATACCCTCGATTTTGTGATGTTCATTTGTGCCTTGTGCCGAAATATATAGATTCATTTTGGCTGCATCGCTGAGGCTCTTGAAGAAGTGCATGAACATTTCTGTGGGCATTTCTCCGATAAGTTCGCGGTGAAACTCCACATCCCACACGAGCCAACTTCTTCCTCCGAAATCCAATGCCACAGTGCATTGGCAATCGTCCATAGGGAGTACAAAGCCGTATCGTTCAATCCCGCGTTTGTTGCCGAGTGCCTGATATAGGGCTTCTCCCAATGCAATGGCTGTGTCCTCGATGGTGTGATGTTCGTCCACATAAGTATCTCCCTTAACCTTTATGGTGAGATCCATTCCCGAATGGCGAGCAATCTGATCGAGCATATGATCGAAAAACCCTATACCGGTATCTATCTTCCCAATACCTGAGCCATCGATGTTCAGTTGTATATCTATCTTGGTTTCACTCGTGTCACGTTTAACGGATGCTGTGCGACTTCCGGCTCTTAGAAAGTCGGATATTTTGTCCCAATCATCGGTGATGAGTGCGCAGTAATCAGTTAATCCAGCCTTTTTTATCGCCTTTTGTCCCGATATGGAATCTGCATATAAAATTCCGATAGCACCGAGGTTTTTAGCCAATTGAATATCAGTGAGCCGGTCGCCGATCACTACTGATTTAGTCAT
Source organism: uncultured Muribaculaceae bacterium (assembly GCA_964646495.1). Lineage (GTDB taxonomy): Bacteria > Bacteroidota > Bacteroidia > Bacteroidales > Muribaculaceae > HGM05232. The sequence continues at coordinate 10,329 of CAZYEO010000028.1, read as the reverse complement.
GTCATATTGCTTACCGAGATATTTACCCAATAATGCAATTCCAGGTTTGCGAGTAGGTTTATTTTCGTGCTCGAAAGTAGTATCTATTACTATATCATTGAAATGTACCCCCTCATTGGAAAATGCTGTAATAATTTTATTGTGTGCAGGTTCGAATGTTTCGGTGGGAAACGCCTCCGTGCCGAGTCCATCTTGATTCGTTACCATTACTAATTCATAATCGAGATTTTCGGCTATGAAATTCATATTTCGAAATACTTTTGGAATAAATTCCAGCTTTTCAAGCGAGTCCAATTGATAGTCTATAGGAGGTTCTACCACTAAAGTTCCGTCACGGTCGATAAAAAGCACTCGTTTTGGTTTATTTGTCTCCATATGTTTTCAGAGCGTTTAATAGTTCTAAGTTTTCATCATGATTGCCTACAGTAATTCTCACACATCCTGCGCATTTTTCCACACGAGTGCGGTTACGTATTATTATTCCTGTGTCGCAAAGATAAGTATAAAGGGAGTCGGCATCATCTACTTTTACCAATATGAAATTAGCATCTGTAGGATATATTTCTTTTACTATCTTGATTGCTTTCAATTCTTCGGCTAAAACTTCGCGTTCGGCAAGGAGCATATTCACCCATTTTTGGACTTCTGAATATTTATCAAGCACATCGCTTGCATAGTTTTGAGTGAGAAGATTGATATTATATGGATATTTTACTTTATTGAAGATATTTATTATATCCTTGTGAGCAAATGCGATACCAAGCCGGGCGGCTGCACTTCCCCATGCTTTTGATAGTGTTTGAAGTACTATGACTTGCGGTAGCTGTGATATTTTATCGAGCATAGTACCTCGTGTGGAAAAATCTATATATGCCTCATCTATAACGATTATACCCTTAAAAGCCAAGCATAAATTCTCGATTTCATCGAGGTTAAAGGCATTCCCGGTAGGGTTGTTGGGCGAGCATATCCATATTACTTTGGTATGAGTGTCGGTTGCTGCAAGGAGTGCTTTAGAGTCAATGTCGAAGGTAGCAGTAAGGGGAACACGGCGATACTCCACATCGTTGATATTGGCACACACTTCATACATACCGTAGGTGGGAGATATAGCTACCACATTATCTATTCCGGGATTGCAAAATACGCGGTAAACTATGTCGATACATTCATCGCTTCCTACACCGAGAAAAACATTTTCAGGCGATATGTTCCGCAACTTTCCGATCTTCGCTTTTACATTGCGCTGCAAAGGATCCGGATAGCGATTATAGGGTGCATTAAATGGATTTTCGTTTGCATCGAGCCACACATGTGCGTCACCTTTAAATTCATTTCTGGCACAGCTATATGGCTTTAGGTCCCAAATGTTTTTACGCACTAATTCTTGAAGTATCATTATCGTGTAGTATTTTGATTTATATCTTTCAATCTTATTGTTACAGCCATTTTATGAGCTATCAGATCCTCATTTTCTGCCATTATCTCCACACTTTTACCAAGAGCAATCAACCCTTGTGGAGTGATTTCCTGAAAAGTTATTTTTTTTGAGAAACTATCGAGATTTACTCCGCTATATGCTTTGGCATATCCGCTCGTGGGCAATGTGTGATTAGTGCCAGAGGCGTAATCGCCAACACTTTCGGGGGAGTATGCTCCAATAAATACTGATCCGGCATTTTCAACTCTCCCGATCATGTCGCGAGCATTCTCACAATTGAGTATAAGGTGTTCAGGGGCATATCTATTTGCGAAATCCCACATGTCGTCATCGTTTTCAAATAGTATTATTCGACTGTGTGATAATGATTTTGCTATCATATCTTTACGTGGTAGCTCAACCAAAAGTTTCTCGATGGATTCGGGCATTTTTATTGCTAAATCCCTGCTTGTGGTGAGAAGAATCGATTGACTGTCGGGTCCATGCTCCGATTGTGAAAGAAAGTCGCTTGCCACAAATTCAGGGTTTGCGGCACCATCAGCAATTACCATTACTTCCGAAGGTCCTGCGGGCATATCGATTGCTACATCTTGCATGCTTACTTGCATTTTAGCCTCCATTACATATTTGTTGCCCGGTCCGAATATTTTAGATACTTTAGGTATGCTTTCTGTCCCATAAGCCATTGCGCCTATAGCTTGCGCGCCACCTACTTTGTATATCCTATTTACTCCTGCCACTATTGCAGCATATATAATAGCCGGATGAATAGATCCGTTTCTATCGGGAGGTGTACATAATATTATCTCTTTGCACCCTGCTATTTTAGCAGGAATTGCAAGCATAAGCACTGTGGAGAATAAAGGAGAATTTCCTCCCGGAATGTATAGTCCCACCTTTGAAATCGGAACTGCCATTTGTTGGCATCTTACGCCGGGTAGAGGTGAAATGTCTACGGGGGTCATGCGTTGGGCTTCATGAAATTGTGCAATATTATGCGCTGCGACCGATATGGCATCTTTTAATTCGTCGCTTACAAGTGTTTGAGCCTTCTCAATTTCTTCGGCAGAAACGAGAAGATCGGTTATTGTCGCTCCATCAAATTTACGAGCAAATTCGTATGTAGCCACATCGCCGTCATTCTTCACGGCATTAAGAATCTCTGCAACGCTATCGCGCAGAGCGGAATTGTCGGCAAATGCGCGCTGCATCAAGCCGTCCCATTCCTCTCTTATTGGATATTCATGAATTTTCAACATACGGATAATATATAGTTTATAATACCATTTTTTCAATGTCCAACACTAAAATACCTTCAGCACCGGCTGCCTTCAACTTATTAATAATTTCCCAGAAATATTTTTCTTCGAGTACTGTGTGAACCGAGCACCAATTATCGTCGGCAAGCGGTAGGATAGTGGGGCTTTTAATCCCCGGAAGAATCTCCAATACCTCATCCAATTTGGCGCGAGGAACATTCATAAGCACATATTTTTTATTTCCGGCAGCATTTACAGTCTCAATGCGGAATAATAGCTCATCGAGTATTTCTTGTTTCTCAGAGTCCAAAGCTGTTTCTGAACCTATGAGCACCGCTTCAGAATTTAGAACGGTTTTCACCTCCTCAAGATTATTGCTTATGAGAGTACTTCCTGAAGATACAATGTCGAATATAGCATCAGCCAATCCGATTCCCGGAGCAACCTCCACGCTCCCGCTTATCACGTGAATATCGGCAGAAATATTGTTTTCATCAAGAAATTTTGATAAAACCACAGGATATGAAGTCGCTATTTTGCGGTTATTGAACCATTCCAATCCCTTATATTCTGCTTTCTTTGGAATTGCTAACGACAAACGACACTTGCTGAAACCTAAAGGTCGTATTATTTTTACCTTTTTTTGTTTCTCAAGCACCTCGTTGAGACCTACAATACCAATGTCGGCTGTGCCAGAAGCTACCGATTCGGGAATGTCATCATCGCGAAGGAAGAGGAGTTCTACCGGAAAATTGCGTGAAGGAACAAGCAGGGTGCGTTTCACTGCTGTGAGTTTGATTCCAGCCTCACCGAGTAATTCCATTGTCTCTTCGTATAAGCGACCTTTTGATTGTACTGCAATTCGTAGCATAATATTCGATTTAAATGATTCGTAATTATTGTTATAATAAAAATGCCGGCCATTCCATATCGGAAAGCCGGCAATATATAAAGTTTGATAATCGATTGGTAAAACCATACACTTCACACGCAGCGTTCCGCTAAAGGATGCCGAAATGATGATGAATATGATGTAGAAATACCGATTTCATAATAAAATGTCATTGTTTATGCCTGCAAAGTTACATATTTATTCCAAACAACCAAAAATAATAACAAAAAAGATGCAGAACAAGATAGTGGTTGCTTATTGACTCTAGGGAATGGGATGGAATATTCCAAATAAAGATAAAGAGAGGAAAGAATTTTGCGAAAGCCGATAAAAACACTAATTTTGTGGAGCAAATATCTCGCCTCTGTAGTTCAACGGATAGAATAGAAGTTTCCTAAACTTTAGATAGCAGTTCGATTCTGCTCGGAGGTACATGAAGCCCCATTTATTTTCGGATAAATGGGGCTTCTCGATTATGGAATCTGTTTTGAATACTATTATATAATGTTATGGGGTAGAATAGGCATAGCCCCTGCTTGCGAACAAACATAGGCTGCTACGTCTACTGCTTTTTTGTGAGCTTCTGCTATGGATTTACCTTTCATAAGTGATGCCACAAATGTGGCTGTAAATGAATCACCTGCTCCTACGGTATCTGCTATCGCTACTTTTGGTGTATCAATGTATGACACTGATTCCGGTGTGAAAATATAGCTCCCCATTGCACCGCATGTGAGTATTACCATTTTCAGATTAAACATTGTAATAATCGATTTCACGGATTTGGCAAGCGGTTCTTTTTCGAGATTATAGAATCGTTGTATTATTGGTAACTCCTCATCATTTAACTTCAAAATATCACATTGTTTACATGATTCTTCTATAATTTCCTGAGAATAGAAATTTTGACGAATATTTATATCAAATATCTTCAGGGAGTTTTCTTTAGGCATTGCTTCGATAAATGCGTTTATGGTATCGCGACTCACTTTATTGCGTTTTGCCAGCGATCCAAAGCACACTGCTTGTGTGTCGTGTGCAATATCAAGTAGATCATCGTCAAGAGAAATATTATCCCAAGCAGTGTCTGTGTTGATTTTATATGACGGAATCCCTTCATTGTCAATTATTATATCGACAGTACCGGTAGGATGATTAACCCTATTAAGATGGTTTTTGAGCTGTTTTTTCTCGAATTCATCGAGTATTTCATCTCCGAGAGCATCGTTGCCAATAGCGCTTATTACCATGCTTTCTAACCCGAACTGACCTGCATGGAATGCAAAATTAGCAGGTGCTCCTCCTAATTTTTTCCCGGAAGGGAGTACATCCCACAACACTTCACCAATGCCAATAATATATTTTTTCATTTTGAGAATTTTAATAAAAATATTTTTATCAAGCCAAAATGCTTACCATGATCCTCCTGCTCCACCGCCACCGAAGCCACCGCCACCGAAGCTGCTACCGCCACCAAAACCACTTGAGCCTCCACCACCTGAAAATCCGCCCCAAGGACCTCCATGGCTGCGACCAGATGCATATGTGCCGGAATTATGAGATGGCATAAGGAAAGCAAATAAAATTATTCCACCTACAAAAACCAAAGCGAAAATAAGATATATGAAATCTTCCTCCTCCTTTTCCTCTTTATATTTAGAGTAGGTATATTCTCCCGATGCAATAGGGATTATTACATTTAGAGCATTGGTAACACCTTTGTAGTAATCATTTTCTTTGAATGCCGGTATCATCTCACGTTCTACAATGTCTTTGTTGGCTGCATCGGGGAGTGCTCCCTCTAATCCATAACCTGTAGCGATGAATACTTCACCTTTAGTGTCGTTTTTGGGCTTCAACAGTATTACTATCCCATTATTGAATTCTTTGTTGCCTACGCCCCATTTCTCGCCTATTTCAGCTGCAAGTTGAGCTTTGTCTTCTCCATCGAAATCGTTGAGAGTGACAATTACTATCTGATTGGATGTTTTTCTGTCTAAAGCTACCAGAGAATCCTCTATGGCTTTCTGTTGTTCCGGCGAAAAAACATTTGCAAAATCATTTAAGAATCGTGCAGGAGATGGCTTTTCGGGTACAGCTGCAAAGATATTTAAAGATATTATTATTGCTAATCCTAATAGAGCTATTCGCTGTAAACTCTTATTCTCCATAGGAAATTTCATTGCTTTGTTCATTAATGTCATCATCTTGATATGGAAAATACTGTTTCAGGTTTTCACCTATTTTTTCTATAGTTTTGCAAATACCTATTGCTGCTTTGTTTTCTGACAAGTATTTGGCAAGAGTATCTTTCTCATTGTTCCAGAAGTCGGGTGGCACAATTTCATTTATTCCAGAGTCGCCTATTATGGCAAATTTATGGGATTTAAATGCTATATATATCAATGCTGCATTGCGCTGTGCTGTTTCCTGCATTTTTAGCTTATGGAACACCTCTATCGCTCTATCATATACATTGGGATTCTTGCACACCGATTCGATATGAACGCGAATTTCTCCCGATGTCATATTTTCGGCATTCTCAATGGCTTTTACTATCTGTTTTTGCTCCTCTTTGGAGATGAAAGAATTGAGTCCCATAGTTAAAATTCAACTTTAGGAGCATTTTGTGCGCCCTCTTGCGCCTCAAAATAAGCCTTACGATCAAAGCCAAACATACCGGCAATCATGTTGCGAGGGAAAGTGCGAATAAATGTATTATATTCTTTTGCCGTGTCGTTGAATTTCTTACGTTCAACTGTGATGCGGTTTTCTGTTCCTTCGAGTTGTGCTTGGAGTTCAAGGAAGTTTTGATTAGCCTTCAAATCGGGATAATTCTCTGTGATTGCAAGGAGTTTTCCAAGTGCCGAACCGAGTTCGCCTTGTGCTTCTTGATATTTTTTAATGTTTTCAGGAGTCAAATCATCTGGATTTACAGTGATTTGGGTTGCTTTGGCTCTTGCTTCTACTACACTTTGAAAAGTTTGAGATTCATGCGAAGCATATCCTTTGACTGTAGATACAAGGTTAGGGATAAGGTCGGCACGACGTTGATACACATTTTCTACTTGCGACCATGCAGTTTGTACACCTTCATCCTGTTTTACCATTCCGTTATAGCTGCTTAAACACCAGAAAAATGTCAAAACAAGAACACCACAAATTACTAAAAGTACGATATAGCTCTTTTTCATAATAAAAATTTTAATTTCCAATTAATTTATTTGTTGGCAAATATAATGATAAATTCTTTAATTATATCCATTGATTGGGAAATAGGCTTTACAAGGCTTTTGTATTATTTGATAAATGACAAAATCCCGGCTAAGTTCGTAGCCGGGATTAATGATGGGATATAGTCTATCTATTTATTCGTCGCTGTCGAGGATGAGACGCATCACAGTTTCAAATGTTTGCGTGGTAAGAAATGCAAATGTTTTGTATTCGTCTCTACCGGGTATTGTCATTACTACTTTGCAATTTTCACCACTCGGTTCGGTATAAGCTATATGCTTTATGTTGGTAAATCGGGGAGTCCCGTTTACATCGTTTAGTTGGATAAATCTGCTCATAAATAATTAAATTATAGAGTTTATAAAAATGTTTATATATGAAACACTCGGAGAGTTATAATGTTTCAGACTCGAATTAAATGAATAAAAATTCGGGCTACACAAAGTTAATAAATTTAGTGCAGCCCGAATATATATTACAAGGATTATTCCTTATGCTTTTTTCTTTTTAGCTGATCTTTCTTGGATAAGATAAGCAGTAGGAGCTGCTACAAATATTGAAGCAAGAGTTCCGATTGCCACACCCACAAGCATTGCGAATGTGAAGCTGCGGATTGTTTCGCCTCCCAATATAAAGATACACAACAATACTAAGAATGTACTGAACGAAGTCATTATAGTACGTGTAAGTGTACTGTTAAGCGAGAGGTTGAACATCTCTTTAATATTCATTTTAGGATACAGCTGTCTGTTTTCACGCACACGGTCAAACACCACCACCGTATCATTTACCTGATATCCGATTACAGTCAATATTGCCGCTATAAATGATTGGTCTATCTCCATAGAGAATGGGAATACCCCGTAGAACATAGAGTAGAATCCTATAATTATATATGCGGTAAATGCAACTGCTGTGAGTGCTCCCAATGAGAATGAAATGTCGCGGAAACGTATAAGTATATACAATGCCATTGCAATCAATGATAGAGCAACAGCCCATATTGCACCACGAGTAATATCTGCTGCGATACTCGGACCTACCTTTTCAGCCGAAATAACACCGATACTTTCGTTAGCTGTACTGAAATCCTCTACGGTCATCCCTTTAAGATCGGTTGCAAGACCATTGTAAAGTTTTTCCATAATTTCGCTATCTACAGTGTCGTCATCTTTAGAATCGATTTTGTAGTTGGTAGAAATACGCACCTTGGTATCGTTGTCAATAGTAATTACCGATACTTGCGATCCTGCGAATGATTCCGAAAGACCTGCTTGAAGTATGTGAGTTTTTACGGGATGATCGAATTGTACGATATAGTTACGTCCACCAGAGAAGTCAATGCCAGGATTGAGTTGACGAACGCACAATGATACCGTAGTGATACCGATTAAAATAAACATTATGATAAAACCGATTTTGCGTTTGCCGATGAAATCAAAATGAGTATTTTCCCAAAGATGTTTTGTCAATGAAGTGGTAAAGGTAATGTTCTTGAATCCACCGCGGTTAAGAATGCCTTCGATAATAATACGAGAGATAAATACGGCTGTAAAGAATGAACATACGATACCGATAATCAATGTTGTAGCAAACCCTTTGATAGGACCTGTTCCGTAAATAAGAAGGATCAAACCGGTGATGATTGATGTCAAGTTTGAGTCGAAAATAGCTGAGAAGGCATTTTTGTAACCATCGGCTACGGCTGCTTTAATACCCTTTCCGGCTCTAAGCTCCTCTTTGGTTCGTTCAAATATGAGTACATTCGCATCCACTGCCATACCGAGCGAGAGCACGATACCCGCAATACCTGATAGTGTCAGTACCGCTTGTAGTGAAGCCAGAATACCCATAACAAAGAATAAGTTGAGTATCAAGCATAAGTTAACGATAATACCGGGACCTACGCCATACATTGCTATCATGAATATCATAAGTAACACGAGAGCAATAATAAACGACATAAAACCGTTTTCGATGGCTTGTTTACCAAGCGACGGACCGATTACGCTTTCACTTACGATATTAACTTTAGCAACCATTTTACCGCTCTTAAGCACGTTTGCTAAGTCTTTTGCTTCTTCAACGCTGAAATTACCGGTGATTTGAGAACGTCCACCTTCGATAACGCTATTAACGTTAGGGAAAGAATATACTTGATCATCGAGAACAATTGCAACGGATTTGTTTAAGTTGTTTTGTGTAACGCGAGCCCATGCACGAGCACCGGCATCATTCATTACCATTGACACTACGTTCCCTTGCATATTGTCAAATTCGCTGCTTGCATCCACAACTACGTCACCGTTTAATACCGGTTTGCCGTTGGTGGTTTTCAATGCTACTAATTGATAATATTTACCCTTTTCATCTACTGGTTTTACCGACCATAATGCTTTAAGGTTGGTAGGAAGTAGGCGTTTTGCATCAGCAGAATTCATAATACGGTTTACAGCAGCAGTATCAACTACGGCAACAGTTCCGATAACCGGACCTTGTCCGCCACCATTAAGTAGTTGGATTAATGATTTAGCTCCAGCAGTGGTTGTAGTGCTATCTGTCTTAGCTGTTTCAGCTATTGCAGCAGTTGCTACTTTATTGTTTACAGAATCATTAGTGATATTCTTTGTTGAGTCTGTTTGAGCGATAGCAGCAGCTTCGGTTTCAGCCATTGCAGCCGTGTTATCTTTAAGGGATGCTTGATCAAGAGCTTGGAGCGCTCCCGAAAGATCTTGCATGGTATAAGTTTCGTAAAATTCAAGGTTGGCTGTTCCTTTTAGCAACTTGCGTACACGTTCAGGTTCTTTTACACCCGGAAGTTCGAGCAAAATTTGTCCGTCACGGTCAAGCTTTTGGATATTAGGAGCTACCACACCGAATTTATCGATACGAGTACGAAGCACGTTGTAAGAGTTGTCAACCATCGAAGAAACCTCATCTTTAAGGATTTTTTCAACTTCTTCGTTGGAAGCGCCAGTTTTTACTTTTTCAATTCCACGGAAAATTTGAGAAAGATTTCCTTCGGGAGCTATTTTTTTGTATTCAGTAACGAAAGCACCCACAAAATCCTTTTCTTTTCCATGAAGAGAATCGGTTAATACGATTGCACGATTAAATTTGGCATCTGGGCTTTGATTAGATAAGGCTCTTAGAATATCGGGAACCGAAATTTGAAGAGTTACATTCATACCACCCTTTAGGTCAAGACCTAATCCTACTTCCATCTCACGAGCTTGTTGGAATGTGTAATAATTTAAGTACACTTTTTCCTTTGCGATAGAGTCGATAAATGCATTATAGTAGGTCTTGTAGGCATTATCGGTTGCGACCGAAGTCCCCGATTGTGCTTGTGCATATTCAGCTGCTTTTCCTTCAAAATGACGAGTCACTAAAGAAAATGACAAATAGAATGCGCACACAAGAACTAAAAGAATAGCAATAACTCTAATAAATCCTTTACTTTGCATCTGTTGTTTAGTTAATTATTTTGTTATTAAATTTTT
>CAZYEO010000027.1:0-21033 GCA_964646495.1 uncultured Muribaculaceae bacterium | reverse complement strand
ACTCTTCGTTGTTGTATATGTACTTATTATTTTCTTAATCTTTATACGTATACGCTGACGCTGTATGTCCTTAAACCCTTATGTGTCGCCTGATTTATTGCCTGTAGTTTATTTCACCTTGATGGAACTCGACGGAGAGCTAATGTTCTCTCGCCTTGTACTACTATAATTATCTGTTGCAATTATTTCAATGAACTTCGTTGCTTTATTTTTTAACCTCGAAACATAACGATGTTGCGTCGTTTGGCGACTATCCGCTTTTCCAACGCGAAAGTTTTGCAAAGTTAATGCCTAACTTTCATCCGTACAAATTTTTCAAGAAGTTTTTTTCAGAAATTCGCTGTCGCTTATGACTCACACCCTCCGGTGCTTGTGCTTATTTCTGTAAAGCGAGTGCAAAGGTAGTCGCTTTTTTATTACAATCCAAATGTTTTTGAATGTTTTTTACGAACAATTCCTATCAATATAAGAAATATAACTGTTATACAACCAATTATACTACATTTAAAATACCTTAATCAAAAGCGACAATAATAAATAATTAAATTGAGTGCCTAATTATTGCATTTCCTTTAAGTATCATTAAGCATGAAAAATAATTCTTTCGGGATAAAAAGTGTAATTTCGTAGAATAATTAAATAAATCTTATGAAATATATTTTACTCCTATTATCGTTTTCAATTTCAATAGCGTGCTCGGCATATAACCCAAAAAACCTCCGTTTTCATTGCTCAAACGATACTATAAAAATAAATGAGCTTTTAAAAGAAGGAAAGCAATTGACGGCAACCAAGCCAAGAGCTATTATATCTTTTTTTGCTGATAAATTATTAGAGACTCCATACGTAGCACATACGTTAGAAGGAGATAAAGAATATCTGACTATAAATATAGATGAATTAGACTGCACTACATTTGTGGAAACACTGATTGCCCTTACTAAAACAACTCTCGCGGGAGGTACAAATTGGCGTGACTATGCTAAACATCTCGAAAACATAAGGTACCGCAAAGGAGAAATGGATGATTACGCTTCACGTTTGCATTATATAAGCGATTGGGTAGTCGATAACACAAATCGTGGAAATGTGAAAGAGATTACTGCTACCCTACCCCAATGCAAATATGAAATCAAGACTATAGATTTCATGAGCAAAAATCGAACTGCATACCCTGCACTTAGGAGCGACTCAATAATGTATGCTAAAATTAAAAATGTAGAGATGGGCTATCGTTCACATCGCTATCCTATTGTAAAAAAAGTGAGTCTTAATTATAAGAATATAAGACATACTCTTGAGGATGGTGATATTATTGCTCTTACAACGAAAATAGATGGACTTGATGTGTCACATATGGGCATAATAAGATTTGTAAATAAAGAACCATACCTTCTTCACGCTTCTTCGATAGGTAAAAAAGTGATGATTGACAGTAATGATCTGAATGAAATGCTGAGAAGATCGAAAAGCAATACAGGTATAAGAGTAATCGAGATTATAGAATAATCAACGAATAATTAATAAAAGGAAGTGGGGGAATGATAGTCAATCGACACATTCCCCCTCTTCTGTTTTTACGACATGTATATTTTATTTCTTTATTAGCTTGTAACCATATTGGGCATTAGAACCGAGGAATTCCTCAATGCGCAATAATTGATTATATTTTGCCATACGATCGCTTCGACTTGCCGACCCAGTTTTAATTTGTCCGGAATTGGTTGCAACTGCAATATCTGCAATTGTAGCGTCTTCTGTTTCACCGCTGCGATGAGAAATGATAGCATTATAGCCATTGCGCTGCGCCATTTCCACAGTACGAAGTGTTTCTGTAAGGGTTCCAATTTGATTTACTTTTACAAGGATAGCATTGCCACACCCTAATTCTATTCCTTTTTCAAGATACTTCACATTAGTAACAAATAAATCATCACCTACCAACTGACACCGATCTCCTATTAAGTCGGTAAGAATTTTCCATCCTGTCCAATCATTCTCATCCATCCCATCCTCTATAGAATCTATAGGGAAGTTATCTACGAGCTCTTTCAGATACATTGCCTGATCGTGAGAATTGAGTTTTTTCCCATTTGGTTCCTTGGCTGTATAATCATATATCCCATCATGATAAAATTCGGATGCAGCACAATCAAGTGCGATTGTGACATCCGATCCGGGTTTGTATCCGGCAGCTTTAATAGCAGAAATTATTACATTGAGAGCATCTTCTGTGCCTGAGAGGTCGGGAGCAAATCCGCCTTCATCTCCTACAGCTGTGCTCAACTTGCGTGCTTTGAGAACATTTTTGAGTGCATGAAATACTTCAGTTCCCATTCTTATGCCTTCGTGAAAAGATTTAGCACCAATAGGACGAATCATAAATTCTTGGAATGAAATTGGAGCATCTGAATGTGCACCACCATTAATGATGTTCATCATAGGCACTGGCAAAACATAAGAATTTGCTCCACCTATATATTTATATAAAGGTAGTTCAAGATAATTGGCAGCCGCATTTGCAACAGCGAGCGAGACTCCTAATATTGCATTAGCGCCAAGTTTTGATTTCGTAGGCGTTCCATCAAGAGCAATCATTGTTTCATCTATTGCAATTTGATTGAGCGAATCAGCACCTTCAAGAGCTGGACCAATGATAGTGTTTACATTATTTACAGCCTTCAGTACTCCCTTTCCTCCATATCTTGATTTATCACCGTCACGAAGTTCAAGAGCTTCATTTGCACCTGTTGAAGCTCCAGACGGAACTGCAGCTCTCCCTTTAATGCCTGAATCAAGAGTGACATCAACTTCAACAGTAGGATTTCCGCGAGAATCCAAAATTTCACGCGCGATAATAGATTCTATTTTCATATCCGTTTAATTTTATGAATTACATTAATATTAAACGCTCAAGATACTATATTTGTTTATTATTTAAAAAGCAAAAGGATATTCCTTGAAAGAATATCCTTTTTAGCTATCTTAATGCTTGAATTACTCTGCAGCAGGAGCTTCAGTTGCAGGAGTTTCAACAGCAGGAGCAGCTTCAGCAGTAGCTCCCTTGCGAGAACGACGTGTGCGAGTAGCTTTCTTAGCTGTTTTATCTTTAAGCATATTTTCGTTGTAGTCAACAAGCTCAATAAAGCATGTCTTAGCATTGTCACCAAGACGATTACCAGTTTTGAGGATACGAGTGTATCCGCCTGGACGGTCAGCGATTTTTTGAGCAATACCATTGAAAAGTTCTGTAACAGCTTCTTTGCTTTGAAGATAGCTGAATACAAGGCGACGAGAAGAGGTATTATCTTCTTTTGCACAGTTAATCAAAGGCTCAGCATATACGCGAAGAGCTTTTGCTTTAGCCAATGTTGTGAAAATTCTCTTATGAAGAATCAACGAGATTGTCATGTTGGCAAGCAACGCATCGCGGTGAGCTTTTTTACGGCCTAAGTGATTGAATTTTTTATTATGTCTCATCGTTTTTACTCTTTATCTAATTTATATTTCGAGATGTCCATTCCAAAGGAAAGGTTCAAGTTAGCCAACAGTTCATCGAGTTCTGTGAGCGATTTCTTTCCAAAGTTACGGAATTTCAACAGATCAGTTTTGTTGAACACCACCAATTCGCCAAGAGTTTCTACTTCGGCTGATTTCAAACAATTAAGAGCACGCACAGAAAGATCCATATCAATAAGTTTCGACTTAAGAAGCTGACGCATGTGTAGAACTTCTTCATCAAATTCCTCGTTGCCTTCACTTTCGTTGGTTTCGAGTGCAATTTTCTCGTCAGAGAAAAGCATGAAATGGTGAATAAGAATCTTAGCTGCATCCTTAAGTGCATCCTTAGGAAGAATAGATCCGTCGGTAGTGATTTCTATAATTAGTTTCTCGTAGTCGGTTTTTTGTTCAACACGATAGGATTCCACATAATACTTCACATTAATAATAGGAGTATAGATAGAGTCGATTGCAATCACATCGATTACATCGGTAGGTTGCTGATTTTCTTCAGCAACTACATATCCTCGTCCTTTATTAACGGTGAAATCCATCTGGAAATTAGTGTCAGGATCCAAATGACAAATAATCAAATCAGGGTTAAGAACTTCAAAACCTGTCATTGCCTTACTTAAGTCACCGGCTCTAAACACATTCTGACCCGCAATCTTAATGGTAGCCTTCTCAAAGTCAGTGTCGTCTACAACCTGTTTTAATCTTACTTTCTTAAGATTCAGGATGATGTTAGTAACATCCTCTTTTACACCGGGGATAGTAGAAAACTCATGTTTAACGCCATCAATGCGAATAGAAGATATAGCAAATCCTTCGAGAGAAGAAAGCAAAATTCTACGCAAAGCGTTTCCCACGGTTACTCCATAACCGGGCTCCAACGGACGAAATTCGAATTTGCCAAAGGAGTTGTCGGCTTCCAACATTAATACTTTGTCGGGTTTTTGAAATGCTAATATAGCCATGGATCGAAAAAAATTTATTATTTAGAATATAATTCTACAATCAACTGCTCTTTGATATTCTCAGGAATATCTTCTCTTTGAGGAAGATGTAGTAATTTACCACCTTTAAGGCTTTCATCCCATTCAATCCAAGGGTACTTGCTGTGATTGAATCCTGCAAGAGCATCAGCAATTACTTCAAGTGATTTGGATTTTTCGCGAACGGTAATAACTTCACCTGGTTTCACAGAGTAAGAAGGAATGTTTACACATTTTCCATTTACATTGATGTGACGGTGTAATACGATTTGACGAGCTGCCGCACGAGTAGGAGCAATTCCTAAACGATATACGACATTGTCGAGACGAGCTTCAAGGAATTGAAGTAATACTTCACCCTTGATACCCTTGGTGCGAGAAGCTTTCTCAAATAGGTTACGGAATTGACGCTCCAATACACCATAAGTGTATTTAGCTTTTTGCTTTTCGCGCAACTGCGTTCCATATTCAGAGGTTTTTCTTCTCTTATTGGCACCGTGTTGTCCGGGAGGATAGTTCTTTTTTGCAAGAACTTTATCTTCTCCGAAAATCGGTTCGCCAAATTTACGAGCGATTTTAGTTTTAGGACCGGTATATCTAGCCATTGTATTTAATGCTTTAATAATTAAAGTTCATGAATCCCATTAGTGCAGCCGCGATTGCAGAGAGGTTAAAATGCAATCTATTCACATATAAGATCCGTAATGATTAAAATTAATTTTAATGAATGAGTATCTAAAATTTATACTCTTCTTCTCTTTGGAGGACGACACCCATTGTGAGGAAGTGGAGTAACGTCGATAATTTCGGTTACTTCGATTCCAGCACCATGAATTGTACGGATAGCTGACTCACGTCCATTACCCGGACCTTTCACATAGGCCTTCACTTTTCTTAATCCGAGATCAAAGGCTACTTTAGCGCAATCCTGAGCTGCCATTTGGGCTGCATACGGAGTGTTTTTCTTTGAACCTCTAAATCCCATTTTACCTGCGCTTGACCAAGAGATAACTTGACCTTCACTATTTGCGAGGCATACGATAATGTTGTTGAAAGAAGAATGTACATGGAGCTGACCAGCTGCGTCAACTTTAACGTTTCTCTTCTTTGCTGCGACTGTCTTTTTTGCCATACTTTAATATTATTTAGTAGCTTTCTTTTTATTAGCAACTGTTTTCTTGCGACCCTTACGAGTACGAGCGTTATTTTTGGTGCTCTGTCCTCTTACTGGAAGACCGTTACGGTGACGAACTCCACGATAGCAACCGATATCCATAAGACGTTTGATATTGAGCTGAACTTCGCTGCGGAGGTCACCCTCTACTTTGAAATTAGCGCCAATGATTTCACGTACCTTAGCCGATTGATCATCAGTCCAATCTTTAACTTTGATATCTTTGTCGATGCCGGCTTTTTCCAAGATAGTCTTGGAAGCGCTACGACCTACTCCATAGATATATGTCAAGGCAATTTCACCTCTCTTGTTTTGGGGTAAGTCTACCCCAACTATTCTTACTGCCATAGTTTACAAAAAATTTCTTGCAAAGATAATAAAATTATCCTTGACGTTGTTTATACTTAGGGTTTTTCTTATTGATAACGTATAAGCGACCTTTGCGTCTTACGATTTTGCTATCTGGGGTGCGCTTTTTAACTGAGGCTCTTACTTTCATATCTTTAGTTTTTTATTATTTATATCTAAAAGCGATTCTACCTTTGGACAAGTCATAGGGAGACATCTCCACTTTCACTTTATCGCCGGGTAAGATTTTGATGTAGTGCATTCTCATCTTGCCCGATATGTGAGCTGTAATCTCATGACCATTCTCCAATTCTACTCGGAACATGGCATTTGATAATGCTTCCACTATCACTCCATCCTGCTCTATTGCGGTCTGTTTTGCCATAAATTTTATTAAAAAGATTTTTCAAAAACTTCATCGATGAACTTAAATGATGAAAGAATATCTGCTTTGCCGTTTCTAATCGCTACCGTGTGCTCAAAGTGAGCTGAAGGTTTGCGGTCTTTTGTGCGGCATGTCCATCCATCACGTTCGATAACAATATTTCTGCTGCCAAGGTTTATCATCGGTTCGATTGCAATGCACATACCATTTTTGAGTAATGGTCCGGTTCCTTTTTTTCCGTAATTGGGAACTTCCGGATCCTCATGCAATTTTTTTCCGATTCCGTGACCGCACATTTCACGCACCACAGTGTATCCTCGGCGTTCGCAATATTCCTGTATGGAATGTCCGATATCGCCTATTCTTTTCCCTTCAACGGCATGCTCGATGCCTACGTATAGGGATTCTTTGGTCGTTTTCAGAAGATTCATTGTGGCTTCTTCTACATTTCCTACCGGGAATGTATAGGCAGAATCACCGTTATATCCATTTTTCACTGCTCCGCAATCCACCGACACTATGTCGCCATCTTTTAGAACGTAACTTGACGGAAATCCGTGCACCACATTTTCATTGACCGAGATGCAGAGAGTGGAGGGAAATCCTCCATATCCCTTAAATCCGGGGATTGCTCCATTATCTCGTATGAACTCTTCTGCTATTGTATCAAGTTTGAGAGTGGTTACTCCCGGGGCAATCCACTTGGCGACTTCGCCAAGTGTCATTCCCACTAAGAGGTTACTCTCGCGCATAAGCTCTATTTCTTCATCTGTTTTAAGAAAAATCATCGCTTAATTCTCCTATTCGCAATTAATATGCGCTTCCGGTTGTACGCCCTTTAATTTTACCTGATTTCATCAAACCATCATAATGACGCATCATCAAATGGCTCTCAATTTGTTGGAGAGTGTCAAGCACTACACCAACCAAGATCAGCAATGACGTTCCTCCGAAGAATTGCGCGAATTGCTGGCTTACTCCACACACGCTTGCAAATGCAGGCATGATAGCTACAAAACCGAGGAATATAGAACCCGGAAGAGTGATTCTCGACATAATTGAATCGAGGTACTCAGCTGTTTTCTTTCCTGGTTTGATACCTGGAATAAATCCATTGTTGCGTTTCATATCTTCAGCCATTTGAGTAGGTCTTACTGTGATTGCTGTATAGAAATATGTAAATGCAACGATCATTACAAAGTACACAAAGTTGTACCAAAAACCGTGAATATCCGAGAATGCGCTGAAGAAACTATTGGTAGAATCAGTTCCTTTGAAACCTGAAAGAGTAATAGGAATAAACATGATTGCCTGGGCAAAGATGATAGGCATTACACCGGCAGCATTAACCTTTAGAGGAATGTACTGACGTGCACCACCATATTGCTTATTACCAACGATTCTTTTTGCATATTGTACCGGCACTTTTCTCGTACCTTGAACGAGGAGCACTGCTCCTGCTATTACAGCCAATAGCACCACAAATTCTACCAAGAACATCACTAATCCACCTTGAGCGGTAGTGAGGCGGTTGGTAAATTCTTGTGCTAAAGCACTTGGGAAACGAGCAATAATACCTACAAGGATAATAAATGATATACCATTACCAACACCGCGATCGGTGATTTTTTCACCTAACCACATAATAAACATACTACCCGCAGCGAGAATCACTGTGAGGTATGCAATCGTCCAAAATCCAAATGTAATTTGTGCTTGATATTGGAGATTTACCAAATATGCAGGTCCTTGCAAGCATAGGATAAGCACTGTGAGGTAACGAGTGTATTGATTTAGTTTCATCCTTCCGCTTTCACCTTCGCGTTGCATTTTCTGGAATGATGGTAATACCATTCCAAGAAGTTGTATCACGATGGATGCAGTGATGTAGGGCATGATACCGAGAGCAAAAATAGAAGCTTGAGAGAATGCACCTCCAGAGAACATATCAAGAAGTTGCATTAATCCGCCGCTGGTAAAATTTCTCATGGCATCCAGGGCATCTGGGCTGATACCGGGTAGCACCACATGACACCCGAAGCGGTACACTAGTACCAACAACAGGGTAATCATGAGACGCTTACGCAGATCTTCGATTTTCCAGATATTCTTTAATGTTTCAATAAATCTCATTCTATTTATAATTTTTGGATAGAACCTCCTGCTGCTATGATAGCTTCTTCAGCTTTCTTAGAGAAAGCGTTGGCTTCAACTGCAAGTTTTACTGTAAGAGCTCCGTTTCCGAGAACCTTCACTAAATCTTTGCGAGAAGTGTATCCGGCTTCCAACAATTCTGCTAAACCGATTTTTTCAATCTTCTTTGCTTCAGCAATAGATTGAAGTGTATCTAAGTTTACAGCTTTGTATTCTACGCGGTTAATGTTCTTAAACCCAAATTTAGGTACACGACGTTGCAATGGCATCTGTCCACCTTCGAAACCGATTTTGGCAGAGTAACCAGAACGTGATTTAGCTCCTTTGTGTCCACGAGTAGAAGTTCCGCCCATGCCTGAACCAGATCCGCGTCCAATTCTCTTTCTGTCCTTGGTAGCACCTATTGCAGGTTGTAAATTACTTAATTTCATATTCGTAAATATTTTAAGCGTTCGTCACTTCTACAAGATGATGAACTTTATTAATCATTCCCAAGATTTGTGGAGTAGCTTCCTTCTCCACTACTTGATTCATTTTTCTCAACCCAAGAGCATCAAGGGTTCTTTTTTGCACTGCAGGACAATTAATTCTGCTTTTTGTTTGCTTAATCTTAATAGTTGCCATATTGAAACAAAATTAACCGTTAAACACTTTATCCAAAGATATGCCGCGATTTTGAGCGATAGTCATAGGACTACGCATTTCATCAAGGGCATTGATAGTAGCTTTCACTAAGTTGTGAGGATTAGAAGATCCTTTTGACTTAGCAAGAACGTCGGTGATTCCAACGCTCTCGAGCACTGCGCGCATAGCACCACCGGCTTTCACTCCGGTACCATGAGATGCAGGTTTCAAAATTACTTGTGATCCGCTGAATTTGCATACTTGTTCGTGAGGAATAGTACCTTTGTGAACAGGAACTTGAATCAAGTTCTTTTTAGCAGCTTCAACACCTTTGGCGATAGCAGCTGTTACTTCATTGGCTTTACCTAATCCCCATCCTACGATGCCGTTTTCGTTTCCTACAACGACAATAGCCGAGAATGTGAATGTGCGACCACCCTTAGTAACCTTAGTAACACGATTGATGGCTACCAAACGGTCCTTAAGTTCAACATCATTAGTTGATTTTACTCTGTTATTTCTTTTTGCCATGATTCAATTAAAATTTAAGTCCGCCTTTACGTGCACCGTCAGCCAATGATTTAACTCGTCCGTGGAACAAATAACCGTTACGGTCGAAAACTACAGATTCAATATTTACTTCAGTAGCCTTCTTAGCGATAGCTTCACCTACTTTTTCTGCAATTTCACACTTAGTTCCTTCTTCAATCCCTTTAGAAGAGGCAGATGCCAATGTCTTACCTTCGAGATCGTCGATAAGTTGTGCATAAATCTGCTTGTTGCTTCTGAACACGCTCAAGCGAGGACGAGCTGCTGATCCGGAGATCTTGCCACGTACACGTGTTTTAATTTTTAATCTTCTGTTTATCTTCGTTGTCATGATCGTCTAATTTAATTATTTAGCACCCGCTGATTTACCTGATTTACGACGAATAATTTCACCAACAAACTTGATACCCTTACCCTTGTAAGGTTCAGGCTTGCGTAATGAGCGAATTTTCGCGCATACTTGACCAATAAGTTGCTTGTCAGCCGACTCGAGGATAATCAATGGATTCTTATTTCTTTCAGACTTAGCTTCTACCTTTATTTCGATAGGAAGCTTAATATATATAGCATGTGAGAAACCCAACGCAAGCTCTAAAACTTGTCCGGTAGCTGTAGCGCGGTATCCCACACCAACTAATTCCATTTCTTTTTTATATCCGGTTGATACTCCGACTACCATATTATGGATAAGTGAACGGTACAATCCGTGTTGAGCACGGTATTGACGCTCATCAGAAGGACGTTTAACTTCCAAAATATTATTGTCGATCACAACCTCAAGGTCTGGATTGATCACTTGTGTGAGTTCACCCTTAGGACCTTTCACTGTTACTATGTTTCCGTCTACCTTTACTGTTACTCCAGCAGGCAATTCGATTGGCAATTTACCTATTCTTGACATATCAATAACCTCCTAAAATTAATAAACATAACATAGTACCTCGCCACCAATCTGAAGGTTTTTAGCCTCTTTATTGGTCATTACACCCTTAGATGTAGATAGGATAGCGATTCCTAAACCATTCAAAACTCTCGGCATTTCTTTGTAGCCGGTATATTGACGAAGTCCGGGACGAGAAACGCGCTTAAGAGCTTTAATTGCGTTTACTTTGTCGATTGGATCGTACTTCAAGGCGATTTTAATTACGCCTGCAGGGGTTTCACCTTCTATAAACTTGTAGTTAAGTATATAGCCTTTTTCAAAAAGGATCTTAGTCATCTCCTTTTTCAAGTTTGAGGCAGGAATCTCCACAACACGGTGTTGAGCCTTAATTGCATTCCTCAATCTTGTTAAATAATCTGCTATTGGATCAGTCATATTATTTTTGTTTAAATTGATTCGGTGTTTCCGAACAATATTTAATTACTCTCTAAATACACGCACATTGATAATTACCAACTTGCCTTTTTCACGCCTGGGATAAGTCCGGCAGATGCCATTTCACGGAATTGAATACGTGAAACACCAAACTGACGCATATACCCTTTTGGACGGCCAGTAAGTTTGCAACGATTGTGCAAACGCACTGCTGAAGCATTCTTTGGAAGTTTTTGAAGAGCCTCATAGTCACCGGCAGCTTTCAACTCAGCTTTTTTAGCTGCATATTTAGCTACAAGTTTAGCTCTCTTGACTTCGCGAGCTTTCATTGATTCTTTTGCCATAATTCAGTTCTTATTTAGCGTTTTTAAAAGGTAGTCCGAATTGCTTCAATAATGCGTAACCTTCTTCATCGGTCTTAGCTGTGGTAACAAACGTAATGTTCATACCCATAAGCTTATTGATAGCATCGATGTTTATTTCAGGGAAAATGATTTGCTCAGTGATACCTACTGTGTAGTTTCCACGGCCATCAAGTTTTCCTTCGATTCCCTTGAAGTCACGAATACGAGGCAATGCCACGCGAACGAAACGTTCCAAGAATTCATACATCATTTCATTGCGCAATGTTACACGAACGCCGATAGGCATTTTTTTACGCAATTTGAAGTTAGAAATATCCTTCTTCGACAATGTTGCTACAGCTTTTTGTCCGGTGATTGCAGTCAATTCAGTGATTGCAGTCTCGATAATTTTCTTATCTCCGGTAGCCTGTCCAAGACCCTGGTTTACTACGATCTTTTCAAGTTTAGGAACTTGCATTATAGATGTGTAGTTAAACTCTTTTACAAGAGCAGGGGCAATTGTTTCTTTATAAGTTTGCTTAAGTGTTGCTGTACTCATTACTTAATCTCCTCTCCTGATTTTTTAGAAAAACGTATAGTAACACCTGCATCATTCTTTTTACGACCGATACGAGTAGCTTTTCCACTCTTAGGATCGATTAAATTCAAGTTTGAAATGTGCACAGGCGCTTCCATTTTAATAATTCCACCTTGTGGATACTTTGCATTGGGTTTGGTACTTTTAGATACCATGTTGATGCCTTCTACGACAGCACGGTCTTTCTTAGTTAAAATACTAAGAACACGACCGGTCTTGCCGCGGTCTTCACCGCAGTTAACGTAAACGGTATCCCCTTTTTTGATATGTAATTTGCTCATTACTTTAATTTATTATATCAATTAGAGTACTTCGGGAGCTAACGACACAATCTTCATGTTGGTCGCACGCAATTCACGAGCTACCGGGCCGAAAATACGGCTTCCACGAAGTTCACCTGCCCCATTCAATAACACACACGCATTGTCATCGAAACGAATATAAGAACCGTCTGCACGACGAATCTCTTTTTTTGTTCTTACAATGACTGCTTTAGATACAGTACCTTTCTTCACGTCAGAAGCTGGAACGGCTGCTTTCACAGTAACTACGATCACATCTCCTACGGAAGCATATCTACGGCCTGTACCGCCTAAAACACGAATGCAAAGTACTTCTTTTGCACCACTATTGTCGGCAACTGTCAATCGGCTTTCAGTCTGTATCATTTTACTTCACTTTTTCGATAATTTCTACTAATCTCCATCTCTTGGTCTTGCTCAATGGACGAGTTTCCATAAGGCGTACAGTATCTCCGATGCTGCACACATTGTTTTCGTCGTGAGCGTGGTATTTCTTCGTTTTATTTACGAACTTACCGTAAATTGGATGTTTTTCCTTCCACTTAATGGTAACAGTGATTGACTTATCACCCTTGTTGCTGGAAACAACCCCAATTCTTTCTTTTCTTAAATTTCTCTTTTCCATTATTTCTTGGGATTATTTATGTTAAGTTCACGCTCACGCAATTCTGTTTTCATGCGTGCAATCATTCTCCTATCTTGTGTAATCTTTGATGGATTATCCAAAGGTGTGATAGAATGATTGATTTTTTGTTGAAGATATGCCTTTTCGGCTTCTTCCAATCTTTCGCTTAGCTCTTTAACGCTAAGTTCTTTTAATTCTGCCTTTTTCATAATCTATTATTACACGTTTTGAGTTGGATCATAATCACGACGTACTACAAACTTTGTAGTAACAGGGAGCTTTTGAGCAGCCAAACGCAATGCTTCTTTTGCAATTTCAAAGCTCACGCCCTCTACTTCTATTAGCATGCGGCCGGGAGTAACTGGTGCAACAAATCCCTCGGGAGCACCTTTACCTTTACCCATACGAACTTCTGCCGGTTTCTTGGTAATAGGCTTATCAGGAAATATTCTTATCCAGATTTGCCCTTGACGTTGCATATAACGGGTCACTGCAATACGAGCAGCTTCTATTTGACGACCGGTTATCCATTTTGACTCAAGAGTCTTTATACCAAACGAACCGAAAGCCAACTGATTGCCACGTTGAGCTACGCCCTTCATGCGGCCTTTTTGTTGTCTTCTGAATTTAGTTTTCTTTGGTTGTAACATTGTTCTGTAATTTCAAGTCGATTAACGATTGTTCTTTTGTTTTCTGAAGCCACCTTTGCGTGGAGCTCCGTTGTTGTTAGGGCGATTGTCCTTAGCATTGTTTGTGAATGAAGGAGCAAGGTCTTTTTTGCCATATACTTCGCCACGGCAAATCCATACCTTTACACCGATCAAACCAACCTTTGTCAAGGCTTCTACCAAAGCATAGTCGATGTCGGCACGCAATGTGTGAAGTGGAGTACGACCTTCTTTGAGCATTTCCGAACGAGCCATTTCAGCACCGTTCAAACGTCCGCTCACTTGTACTTTCACACCTTCTGCGCCCATTCTCATTGTAGAAGCAATAGCCATCTTCACAGCACGACGATAAGCAATTTTGCCTTCGATTTGGCGAGCGATGTTGGTTGCAACTATTTGAGCATCGAGCTCGGGGCGTTTTACTTCATAGATGTTGATTTGAACATCTTTGTCAGTAACTTTTTTCAATTCCTCTTTCAACTTATCAACTTCTTGTCCACCTTTACCGATAATAATACCGGGGCGAGAGGTGCATACAGTGATTGTAACAAGTTTGAGAGTTCTTTCAATTACTATACGAGATACGCTGGCTTTAGCCAAACGAGCATTGAGATACTTGCGGATTTTGCTATCCTCAAGTAAAGTATCACCGTATTTTTTTCCACCATACCAGTTAGAATCCCAACCTCTGATGATACCTAAGCGATTGCTTATTGGATTTACTTTTTGTCCCATCTCTTATGCTTCTGTTTTAGCGTTAGTACCTTTTGTATCTACGAACAACGTTACATGATTTGAACGTTTACGTATTCTGTATCCTCTACCTTGAGGAGCTGTGCGGAGACGTTTTACCATTGGAGCACAATCTACAAAGATTGTGGTAACGAACAATTCTCCGTTTTCAGCTTTTCTTTCATTCTTTTGTTCCCAGTTAGAGATTGCTGAACGCAATAGTTTTTCAACTCTTGCAGCAGCCTCTTTGTTGGAGAACTTAAGGAGACCCAACGCTTTGAAAGCTTCTTGACCACGAACCATGTCCGCAACCAAGCGCATTTTTCTTGGCGAAGTAGGCACATTCTTCAACTTTGCGAAGTATTGCGACTTATTAGCTTCCTTTCTATTGTCGGCTGATTGTCTTTTTCTTACACCCATTGTATTTAATTCTTTTTTTATTCAAAAATTGTTATCCCGGGCCCTTATCTCTTCTTGTTACCACCATGACCACGGAAAGTACGAGTTGGTGAAAATTCACCTAACTTGTGTCCTACCATGTTTTCAGTAACATATACGGGAATAAATTTATTACCATTGTGAACGGCAAAAGTGTGACCTACGAAATCTGGAGAAATCATCGATGCTCTCGACCATGTCTTGATTACCGATTTTTTCCCGCTTTCTTCCATTGCGGTTACCTTTTTATCAAGCTTCACGCTGATATATGGGCCTTTTTTTAATGAACGACTCATAGTTAATTAATTAATCAGATTACTTTTTTCTTCTTTCAATAATGTACTTTGAAGAATGTTTCTTCGGAGCACGTGTCTTCAACCCCTTAGCGTAAAGACCCTTTCTAGATCTTGGGTGTCCTCCTGAAGAGCGGCCTTCACCACCACCCATCGGGTGATCAACAGGATTCATTACAACACCTCTATTGCGTGGACGGCGACCCAACCAGCGTGAGCGTCCTGCTTTACCTGAACGTTCCAATGCGTGGTCAGAATTACCTACTACTCCAATAGTCGCTTTACATTGCGAAAGGATTTTTCTCGTTTCTCCCGAAGGTAATTTGATAATTACATAATCTCCTTCTCTCGAAGTCAACTGAGCAAACGTTCCAGCCGAACGAGCCATAAATGCTCCTTGTCCGGGACGCAATTCAATGTTATGAATTAAAGTACCAACAGGTATTTTACTTAGTGGGAGTGCATTTCCTACTTCAGGAGCTGCATTTTCACCACTCATAACTGTAGCGCCAACATTTAGTCCGTTGGGTGCAATTATATAAGCCTTCGAACCATCAACGTAATAGAGCAATGCGATACGAGCTGTACGGTTTGGATCGTATTCGATTGATTTTACTTTTGCTGGCACACCGTCTTTGGTTCTCTTGAAGTCGATTAAACGAAATTTACGCTTGTGACCGCCACCGAGGTAACGCATCGTAAGATGCCCCTCAGCGTTACGGCCGCCGCTTGCGCTTTTACCGACTGTAAGAGATTTCTCTGGTGTACATGCAGTGATTGTATCTTTAAATACACCAATAATCTTGTGTCTTTGCCCCGGTGTTGTGGGCTTCATTTTTCTTACTGCCATTTTATTTAGATATTGTTATAAAAATCTATTTTTTCACCATCTCCGACAGTCACCAACGCTTTTTTGAACGCTGAGATTCTTCCTTGGATCAATCCAGATTTTGTGTAACGTGATTTTCTCTTTCCTGCAAAATTAGCTGTGTTTACCGACACTACCTTCACGCCGTAAAGCTTCTCAATCAATGACTTGATCTGATACTTGTTGGCATCAGGAGATACACGGAAAGTGTAGCGATTTTGCTTTTCGCTAATCGTATTGGCCTTTTCTGTTACGATAGGTTCTATCATTATTTCCATTTTCTATATCTCCTTATGATTAAAATTCGTTAATAACAGCTATACTGCTCTCAGTTAATACTAGCGCTTTATTATCGAGCACTTTATAAGTATTTATGTCCGAAGCAGTTATAATATTTGCATTCGGAACATTACGAGCCGACAAATATACGTTTTTATTCTGGTCTGCTAAAACTAATAAAAGCTTCTTGTCAGCCAATTGTAAATTTTTAGTAAAGTTTACAAATTCTTTAGTTTTAGGGGTCTCAAAAGTGAAATCTTCAACCACTACAATTTGATTATCCTGAGCCTTGAATGTCAATGCTGATTTACGGGCTAAAGCTTTTACTTTTTTGTTCAATTTGAAACCGTAGTCACGAGGACGAGGACCAAATACTCTACCACCACCTACTAACAAAGGTGAGTTGATATCTCCGATACGTGCTCCACCGCTACCTTTTTGTTTGTGTAGCTTGCGTGTACTACCAGATACTTCGCTTCTTTCCTTAGCTTTGTGTGTGCCTTGGCGTTGATTGGCCAGATACTGTTTCACAACGAGATAAACGGAATGCTCACTTGGTTCGATTCCGAACACTTCATCATTAAGTGTTACCTTTTTCCCGGTGTCTTCTCCTTTGATGTTATATACTGCAAGTTCCATTATTTCTCAATTATTACGATTGAACCTTTACTTCCTGGAATAGAACCCTTGATTAACAATAGGTTATGTTCAGGCATAATTTTTAGTATCTGAAGATTTTGAATGGTAACACGCTCGTTGCCCATTTGACCGGCCATGCGCATTCCTTTGAAAACCTTTGCAGGATAAGAACAAGCTCCAATAGAACCCGGTGCACGCAAACGATTGTGCTGACCGTGTGTTGCTTGTCCTACTCCACCGAATCCATGACGTTTTACAACACCTTGGAAACCTTTTCCTTTTGATGTACCTACGATATCAACAAATTCAGTGTCGTTGAAAAAATCAACTCCGATTGAATCGCCCATTTTGTAAGCACTATCAAACCCTTTGAACTCGGCCAAGTGTCTCTTTGGTGTTACTCCAGCTTTTTTGAAGTGACCTATTTGAGGTTTTGTTGTGTGCTTGTCTTTCTTGTCTTCAAAGCCAAGTTGCAACGCCTCATAGCCATCTTTTTCTGCTGTTTTTACTTGAGTAACCACACAAGGACCTACTTCGATAACAGTGCACGGTACATTTTTACCGTCGGCACTGAAAACGGATGTCATTCCGATTTTTTTTCCTAATAATCCTGGCATTTCTCTTTAATTTTAAATTTGTCTTTTGATCACTTTTAGTTTCTGTTATACTTTAATTTCTACCTCAACGCCGCTAGGCAATTCGAGTTTCATCAAGGCATCAACAGTTTTCGCTGTAGAGCTGTAGATGTCAATCAATCTCTTGAATGAAGATAATTGAAACTGTTCGCGCGATTTCTTGTTTACGAAAGTCGAGCGGTTAACAGTGAAGATTCTTTTGTGAGTTGGCAATGGAATTGGTCCACTTACAACTGCACCTGTAGCCTTCACAGTCTTGACAATCTTCTCAGCCGATTTATCAACCAAGTTGTGATCGTAAGATTTTAATTTGATTCTGATTTTCTGGCTCATATTATTTTATAAATATATTATTTCAACAAATCTACTCTTCCTTGACACTCTGTCAACACTGCCTTAGCTATTGACGAGCTTACTTCGCTATAGTGAGAGAATGACATTGTAGATGTAGCACGTCCCGAAGTGATTGTACGCAATGCAGTAACATATCCAAACATTTCTGCAAGTGGCGATTTAGCTTTCACTACGCGAGCACCGCTACGGCTGCTTTCCATTCCTTCTACTTGACCGCGACGTTTGTTAAGGTCAGAGATTACATCACCCATGCTTTCTTCCGGAGTAACAACTTCAATCTTCATGATTGGTTCTAACAATACCGGTCCGGCTTTTTCACATGCATGCTTGAATGCTTGAATAGCACAAAGCTCAAATGAAAGTTGATCGGAGTCAACCGGGTGGAACGAACCGTCGATTACTGTAACTTTAAGTTGCTCGATAGGATATCCTGCAAGTACACCATTCTTCATTGCGTTTGTGAAACCTTTTTGAATAGATGGAATAAATTCTTTAGGAATATTACCACCCTTAACTTCATCAACGAATTGAAGTCCGCCTTCAAATCCTTCATCTGCAGGTTGAATACGAACAATGATATCAGCAAATTTACCACGACCACCAGTTTGTTTCTTGAATACTTCGCGAAGTTCTACAGGCTTGGTGATAGATTCTTTATATGTTACTTGTGGACGACCTTGGTTACATTCTACCTTGAATTCACGACGCAAACGGTCGATGATAATATCCAAGTGAAGCTCACCCATACCGCTAATTACGGTTTGTCCGGTTTCTTCATTAGTTTGTACACGGAATGTAGGATCTTCTTCTGCAAGTTTTTGGAGCCCTACGCCGAGCTTGTCAAGATCTTTTTGAGTCTTAGGCTCAACAGCGATTCCGATTACAGGATCTGGGAAATCCATAGCTTCGAGTACGATCGGAGCATTTTCAGCACATAGTGTGTCACCTGTGCGAATATCTTTAAATCCTACACCTGCACCGATATCACCACAACCAATAGATTCCATAGGATTCTGCTTGTTTGAGTGCATTTGGAACAAACGTGAGATTCTTTCTTTTTTGCCCGAACGTGAATTGAACACGTAGCTACCTGCTGGTATTTCGCCTGAATAAACACGGAAGAAACAAAGACGACCAACATAAGGGTCGGTTGCAATCTTAAATGCAAGTGCACACATAGGCTCTTCATAAAGAGGCTTACGTACGATAGCTGTATCAGGATCGCCTATTGCGTGACCTACTACCTCTTCTGTATCTTGAGGACTTGGAAGGTATGCACAAACAGAGTCGAGAAGGCGTTGAACACCTTTATTCTTGAACGAGCTTCCGCATATCATAGGAACGATGTCCATCTTCAATGTAGCAGCACGCAATGCACGACGTATTTCTTCTTCGGTAATTGTAGAAGGATCGTCAAAATATTTCTCCATCAACGCATCATCATATTCAGCGATGGTTTCAAGCATTTTATCTCTCCACTCTTCGCACTCTGCAACTAAGTTTGCTGGAATTTCTTCTTCTGAATAATCCGCTCCCATAGTTTCATCATGCCAGAAAAGAGCCTTCATAGTAACCAAATCCACAACCCCCTTAAATGTTTCCTCAGCACCGATCGGCACTTGGATTGGGCATGGATTAGCACCGAGGACTTCTTTTAGCTGACGCACAACTTCAAAGAAGTTTGCACCCGAACGGTCCATTTTATTAACGTATCCGATACGTGGCACATTATATTTGTCAGCTTGACGCCATACTGTTTCAGATTGAGGTTCAACACCACCTACAGCACAGAAAGCAGCTACAGCTCCATCGAGTACGCGGAGTGAGCGCTCAACCTCTACAGTGAAGTCAACGTGTCCCGGGGTGTCAATAAGATTAATCTTAAACTTATCGTTGTCATAATTCCAGAAAGTAGTAGTAGCAGCAGATGTGATAGTAATACCACGTTCTTGCTCTTGCTCCATCCAGTCCATCGTAGCAGCACCGTCATGCACCTCACCAATTTTGTGAGTCAAGCCGGTGTAGAACAGAATGCGCTCGGATGTAGTGGTCTTACCGGCGTCGATATGCGCCATAATACCAATATTTCTGGTGTATTTTAATTGTTCGTCTGATTTAGCCATTTTTCTTTGTTGTTATCAATTTAGAATCTAAAGTGAGCAAATGCACGGTTAGCCTCAGCCATGCGGTGCATATCCTCTTTACGTTTGTATGCTCCACCTTGGTCATTGAAAGCATCAACTATCTCAGCCGCCAATTTGTCAGCCATAGTTTTACCTCCACGTTTACGTGCATATAGAATAAGATTTTTCATTGATATTGACTCTTTGCGGTCTGGGCGGATTTCAGTAGGAACCTGAAATGTTGCTCCACCTACACGACGCGACTTAACCTCTACTTGAGGTGTAATATTTTCCAACGCTTTTTTCCAAATTTCAAGCGAAGATTTTTCTTCGTTTGGCAACTTTGACTTCACAGTCTCAAGGGCGCTATAGAAAATTGTATATGCGGTGTTTTTCTTACCGTCATACATCAAATGGTTCACAAATTTAGAAACTCTTACGTCACTAAATACTGGATCGGGTAATACAACCCGTTTTTTTGGCTTTGCCTTTCTCATTTTTTTTGTAATTGCGTTTTTGTCGCTTGGTTGTTTGCTTCTTACATTTCTTCAACGACATTCTCTAATGTCATTTACTCAACCGTAATAATCAATCCAATAAGATCAAAAACAAAGTTTTAATACTCGTTTTTTAACTCTCGTTTAGTAGTTGAAAAGGTATGGGTAGATTATTTCTTCTTACCCTTAGCTGCTGCGGGTGCTGCTCCTGGCTTAGGACGCTTAGCTCCATACTTTGAACGACGTTGTGTACGTCCGTTAACTCCTGCTGTATCCAATGTTCCACGAACGATGTGATAACGCACACCTGGAAGGTCCTTCACACGACCACCACGAACCATTACGATTGAGTGTTCTTGCAAATTGTGTCCTTCTCCCGGAATGTAGGAGTTCACTTCCTTGCCGTTTGTTAATCTTACACGAGCAACCTTACGCATAGCAGAGTTAGGTTTCTTTGGTGTGGTAGTGTAAACTCTCACACATACGCCACGACGCTGTGGACAAGAATCCAAAGCAGGCGATTTGCTCTTATCTACCAAAGTTACTCGGCCTTTTCTTACCAATTGTTGAATTGTAGGCATCTTAGTTCT
>CAZYEO010000026.1:0-21250 GCA_964646495.1 uncultured Muribaculaceae bacterium | reverse complement strand
CTCTTCATTATAACACAAACTCCCATATTGCCGATATCGTAGGTTATACAAAAATAGTATCCGACAGCAATATCATTTATTCTGATAAAGGTTGGTATAATACCAATAATGAGACTTCTACGCTCTACAATCGCTCTATGATTGTTGGGAAAGATGGGCAAACTCTTACAGGTGATACCATATTCTATGACCGTAATAGCGGATTTGGAAAGGTATTTACCAATATGGTACTCACAGATTCCGTAAATCGATCGGTATTATTGGGCAATTATGGCTATCATAATGAGAAAACCAAAGAGTCATTTGCAACTAAAAATCCGTATGCTATGGAATTTTCAAAAAAAGATACATTGTATTTGCGAGGTGACACGATACGCACATTCTTATTTGAAGATTCATCAAGAGTAATGACATCATATCCCAGAGTAAGATTTTTTAGAACAGATATGCAAGGCATTGCCGATTCTATGAGTTTCACTTCACGAGATTCAATGCTCTATATGTATAAGCACCCTGTGGTGTGGAGTGATAACAGACAAGTAATGGGAAATGAAATTGATGTGCATCTTAATGATAGCACAATAGATTGGGCTAAACTCCCTGATTTCGGATTCTTGAGTGAAATGATTGAACATCCATATTACAATCAGCTTGCCGGGAAAGAAATGCTTGCAACTTTTGAGAATGGAGATTTGCGACAACTTGATGTAAGTGGAAACGTGCAGTCTATTTTCTATCCGCAAGAAAATGATTCTTCTTATAATAAATTGGTAAATTCTGAAAGTAGTTTCTTAAAGGTGAATTTTAAAAAACAAAATATTGAGAAATTAAAAATGTGGCCTGAGGTTACCGGAAAGGCGATACCATTATACCTTTCAAAAAAGACCGATTTGGTTTTACCTACATTTGCTTGGTACGAAACACTACGTCCAAAGAATAAGGAGGATATATTTGTTATTCCTGAGGAGATGATAGAGCTATTTATGAAGCCGGAAAAGACATCCCGACATAAGAAAGTTGCTAAGCCTAATATGGTTGTAAAAGAACATACAACCGAGAAAAGTGAGGTTCCTGCCGTGTCATCCCCCGTAGCTAAACCGCAGGATTCTAAAAATATTGATAAAATAGAAACTAAAGATAAAAATGAGTGACGTTATTAAATTATTACCTGATTCGGTTGCAAATCAAATTGCCGCCGGAGAAGTTATTCAGCGACCGGCTTCTGTAATAAAGGAGTTGGTTGAGAATGCTGTTGATGCAGGAGCTACTGAAATTCAAATAATTTTGAAAGAGGCTGGTCGCACATTGATACAGGTGATAGATAATGGGCTTGGAATGACACCCACCGATGCTCGTCTTGCATTTGAACGCCATTCCACATCTAAAATAAAGGATGCTCAAGATTTATTCTCATTAAATACTATGGGATTCAGAGGTGAAGCTCTGGCTTCAATAGCTGCTATTGCACAAGTCGAACTCCGAACCCAACGCATCGGTGAATCGATGGGTACAGTGATCGAAATATCAGCATCTCAATGCCAGAGACAAGAACCATATTATGGGAATCCGGGCTCTAATTTTATGGTGAAGAATATTTTTTTCAATGTTCCGGCACGAAGAAAATTTCTTAAGAGCAATCAGGTGGAGATGAGCAATATTGCAAGAGAGTTTGAGAAACTTGCGTTGGTGAATCATAACATAGACTTTTCGTTGATTCACAACGATAACACTATGTTTAAATTAATGGCAGGGAATCTGAAACAGCGCATTGTGTCTCTTTTTGGCCGCACATTCGATAGTCAATTGATCCCAGTACATTTAGATACTAATCTGATAAGAATAGATGGATACGTGTGTCGGCCAGAGAATGCACGAAAACGTAATTATCAACAATTTTTGTTTGTCAATGGACGATATATGCGACATCCTTACTTCCATAAGGCAGTAATGTCGGCTTATGAGGAGCTAATTCCCAATGATGAGCAACCTAATTATTTTCTTAATTTCAATGTTGATCCCCAAACGATAGATGTAAATATTCATCCCACAAAAACGGAGATAAAATTTGAGAATGAAATAACTATATGGCCAATAATATCGGCTGCAGTTAAAGAAACCGTAGGACGATTCAGTATAGCACCATCAATAGATTTTGATATTGAGGGCGCTCCCGAATTACCGGCTTACTCAAATGATAAGAATGTTTCATCGCCAACTATCGACATCGATAATAGTTATAATCCATTTGCTACAAGTAAAAGCAACGTAAAAACCCCATCTGGCGGATATTCTAAATCGGATGTAAACAATGACTGGGAAGCTTTATATGCCAATTTTGAGAAAAGTAAAGCAAATGGGCTAAATACTCCTGATGAAGAAATAACAGACAAAGATAATATCCAAGTAGAGGCACATAATCCCCAAGTAGAGGTTATAACCACATCTGCTCGCCCTCTTCTCGATGATGTGACTATGCCGATGTGTATGCAGTTAAAAAATCGATACATACTTTCTCCATCTAAGTCGGGACTGATGATTGTGGATCAACATAGAGCACATATAAGAATCCTTTTTGATCGATATATGGACAACAAGGATAAGCAAGGAGTGTTCTCACAACGTGTATTATTTCCAGAGGTAATACATCTTAGTACTTC
The DNA here is from genome assembly GCA_964646495.1 of uncultured Muribaculaceae bacterium. GTDB lineage: Bacteria > Bacteroidota > Bacteroidia > Bacteroidales > Muribaculaceae > HGM05232. The sequence continues at coordinate 18,593 of CAZYEO010000026.1, read as the reverse complement.
TCATCATTTGATATTAGAGGAACTTGAGCCGGAAATGAATAAAATGGGATTTGAATTAGCATTTTTGGGCGATAATTCATGGGCTATAAATGGAGTCCCTAACGATATCGAAGGTGTAAATATTCAAGATTTGATACTTCAAGTAATAGAGTCGGTAAATATGGGTGGAGATTCAATAGAAACAAAGATATATGAACATTTAGCTCTTGAAATTGCTCGACGCACTGCTATCCCTGTTGGGCGTGTGATGACTCCTGATGAAATGGATAATTTGATGAGCCAATTGTTACTTTTACCCAAGCCCAATTATACTCCTGATGGAAAATTGATAATAAGTGTAGTGACAACAGAGTACATATCTAAATTATTCCAATAAAATGCTAAGATATAACTGGCTCAGCTTTTTATTGTATTATTGGTCTTAAATAAATTTTGTATTACTACCCCAATTTATTATATTTGAAAATAATTTGCAAATCATAATCAGCGATGAAATTTAAAATAATTCTGATATTAGCTATATTTTTATGTTCTCATAATATTTTTAGAGCGGCTACAAATCCACTTGATGATGCCAAGGAATTGTATTTGAGTGAAAAATATGCAGATGCGTTGCCTTTGTTTATGGCTCAATATGAAAAAAATCCTAAGAATGCATCACTAAATCAATGGATTGGAGTGTCTCTGGTGAAATTAGATAGAGAAGATGAAGCGATAAAATATTTTGAGTTTGCATCTTCCAAAGGAATAACGGAATCCTTTCGTTATCTCTCTGAGATAAAATATCGGAGTTATGATTTTGATGGGGCAGAAGCTCTTATTGAGAAATATAACGCAGCATTAAAAAAGACGAAAAAAAATGCGTCGGATGAAGCTCTTGTATATATTAATCAATTTCGCACTGCTCGAAATATGATTGACCATGTGGAAAAGATACAGATTATTGATAGTTTGATAGTAGATAAAAAACAATTTTTCACTGCCTATAAATTATCTCCGGAATCTGGATCATTTGTATCGACTTCAGCTTTGCCGTATGAAAAACAAAAGCCATATAGTGTGATGTTCATGCCTGAAAGCAAGGAACAAATGGTATGGTCGATGAAAAATAATGAGGGTGTAGCCGTATTGACTGAAACAAATAAATTGATAGATGATAATTGGGATAAATATTCACAACTATCTGGAGATATAAATATGAATGGAAATGCTGAATATCCATTTATAATGCCGGATGGAACGACATTATACTTTGCATCCGACGGCGATAAATCAATAGGAGGAAAAGATATATTTATTACACGTAAGGATTTGGAGACTGGCGATTATCTTCAACCGCAAAATATAGGAATGCCATATAATTCACCCTACGACGATTATTTACTTGCTATCGATGAATATACCGGAGTTGGCTGGTGGGCAACCGATCGCAACCGAATTCCCGGGAAGGTGACCATATATATTTATATACCGAGTGCCATGCGCGAAAACTATGCCATCGATGATGCAAATATATCTTCGCTCGCAGCAATAAGGAGTATAAAAGACACATGGAAAGAGGATGCAAATTACACAGCATTGAAAGAAGAAATATCTTTGCTTGGTGTTGAAGAGGAGAAAAAAGCTAAGGATTTTATTTTCAGTGTGTCAAATGGTGTCATATACACCACATTGTCTGATTTTAAGAAAGCGACTGCCCGTACTTTAATGAGTAAATATATAAAAGAAGAATCTTCATTTAATCAGAATATAGCACGATTAGCCCAACTTAGAAGAGAATATGCAAAGTCCTCGACACCCTCAAAATTTAATTCCGAAATTAAACAACTTGAAGTAAATATAGATAAGCAGCGTATAGCATTGGATGAGCTTGCAAATTCGGTGCGAAGAGCTGAAAAATAACATGATAAACCAATACAAATACTAAAGATTATGATGGAACCTGAAGTAACCTTACTATTGATAGGTGCAGTGATTATAGTGCTGCTGATTATCTTTTTCTATTATGTGCCGTTCTTTTTATGGATTTCGGCAAGAGTATCGGGAGTGAATATCTCATTGTTACAATTATTCTTGATGCGTATTCGAAAAGTTCCGGCTCAAACGATTGCCCGAGCCATGATTGAAGCTCATAAAGCAGGCTTGAGTGAAGTGAATCGTGATGATCTTGAAGCGCATTATCTTGCAGGAGGGAATGTGGATAAAGTGGTTCATGCTCTTGTATCTGCATCGAAGGCAAATATTGAATTAGGATTTAAAATGGCTACTGCTATAGATCTTGCCGGTCGTGATGTATTTCAAGCAGTACAAATGTCTGTAAATCCAAAAGTAATTGATACACCACCGGTTACTGCTGTAGCAAAGGATGGAATTCAACTTATAGCAAAGGCGCGAGTGACAGTTCGTGCAAATATCAAACAACTTGTGGGTGGAGCAGGAGAAGATACAATTTTGGCTCGTGTAGGAGAAGGAATTGTTTCATCTATCGGTTCATCGGAAAGTCATAAGCAGGTACTCGAAAATCCGGATTCAATATCAAAATTAGTATTGAAAAAAGGTCTTGATTCCGGTACCGCATTTGAGATTTTATCAATTGATATTGCTGATATCGATATAGGTAAGAATATCGGAGCCACACTGCAAATGGATCAGGCTCAAGCCGATAAAAATATTGCACAAGCTAAGGCGGAAGAGCGTAGGGCTATGGCTATTGCACTCGAACAAGAGATGATAGCTAAAGCACAAGAAGCCAGAGCTAAAGTAATTGAAGCTGAAGCCGAAGTTCCTAAAGCAATGGCAGAAGCCTTTGTGCAGGGAAATTTAGGAATAATGGATTATTATAAAATGAAAAATATGCAAGCAGATACTACAATGAGAGAATCTATTGCAAAACCATCAAAATAATCACTCTAAAAATACAATAATGGAAATCAAATAGATTTCCATTATTGTATCAAAATATATCTTACACCTTTTTTATGATTAATCTTCAGGGAATCAACACTGAATACAAGTTATATAATTTTCATTCTCATACACCCTTCTGTGATGGACAAGCTCCGATGGAGGAATTTGTAGAAGAAGCAATTTTACAAGGATTTACGCATTATGGATTTTCTCCACATTCGCCCATTCCATTTGACTCTCCATGTAATATATTAAAAGAGAATGTGCCTTTGTACTTAGATGAATTTATGCGATTGAAAAGTAAGTATTCCGATAAAATCAATCTTTATGCATCAATGGAGATTGATTATATCAATGACCAATGGGGACCTTCAAATAGCTATTTTGATACTCTTCCATTAGATTATCGCATAGGATCGGTGCATTTTATTCCCAGTGGAGATGGATTTGTGGATATTGATGGAAGATATGAATCTTTCTGCAAGAAGATGGGCATATATTTCGACAATGATATAGAATATGTGGTACATAGTTATTATTCCCAAACATTGAAAATGATTGAGGCAGGTGGATTTGATATTATAGGGCACTTTGATAAAATAGGACACAATGCCGGTCATTTCAGGGAAGGAATAGAGAGTGAGCCGTGGTATGATGCTCTTGTGAAAACTACATTTGAAGCTATTATGGATAAAAATCTTATAATAGAGGTAAACACCAAAGCATGGGAATTGCACCATCGTTTTTTTCCTAACATTAAGTATTTTGATATGTTGAATAAATGCAAACGCACTATTTTAATAAATTCAGATGCTCATTACCCTACTCTTATTAATGCCGGACGTGAGGATGCGGAAAAACTCATGAATGGTGCTCTGATTTAAATCTATAAACAATTCGGTTAAATATATTTGATGTAGAGGTATAGTAAGGAAAAATGCGTAAATTTGCATAGTTTACTATCAAAAATCAGAATATATAATGCCAGTAAGAGTCCCCGTTTCGTTGCCAGCTGTAGAGGCATTGCGCAATGAGAATATATTTGTAATCGATGAACAGCGTGCTTCGAGTCAAGACATTCGTCCTCTACGCATAGCTATACTCAATCTGATGCCATTGAAGATAATGACAGAGACCGATTTGCTACGTTTGCTATCGAATAGTCCGTTGCAGATAGAGCTCGATTTTCTCGAAGTGGAAGGGCATGTTTCTAAGAATACACCTCGCGAACATATAGATGCCTTCTATAAAAAATTTGAAGATGTAAAGCATCTTAATTATGATGGTTTTATTGTTACCGGTGCGCCTGTGGAAAAAGTCGATTTTGAGACTGTTGATTATTGGGCTGAATTACAAGAAATATTTAATTGGGCTTCACATCATGTAACATCAACACTATATATCTGTTGGGCTGCTTTAGCTGGATTATATCATCATTATGGCATACCAAAATATGTGCTTAATCATAAAATTTCGGGAGTGTATAAGCACTATATCGACGATCCGATGAATCCTATATTTAGAGGATTTGACGATGAATTTTATGTGCCTCATAGTCGTCATAGTGAAGTTAGAAAAGAGGATATAGACAAAGTCCCCGATTTGAAAATTATTTCAGAAAGCACTGAGAGTGGGGTATATATGGTGATGGCTCGCAATGGTCGAGAATTTTATATTACCGGACATTCCGAATATTCTCCGATGACGCTCGATTCCGAATATAAACGTGATATGTTGCGAGGAATGGAACCTGCTATTCCGGAAAATTACTATTTGAACGATAATCCGGAAAATCCGCCTGTGGTGAGATGGCGTTCTCATGCCAATCTCCTGTTTACCAATTGGCTCAATTATTTCGTGTATCAAGAAACTCCTTATGATATACGTGATATAAAATGATAATGAGTACATATTCCCGAAAAATAGAGCTTTTGGCTCCTGCTAAAAATCTTGACATTGCGATTGATGCCATCAATCATGGAACTGATGCTGTATATATCGGTGCGTCAGGATTTGGAGCGCGTGCTGCCGCCGGCAATTCATTGGAAGATGTGGCGCAGGTGGTTGAATATGCTCATAAGTTTAATGCTAAAGTGTATGTAACGCTTAATACCATAATTAAAGATGATGAAATATCGGAAGTAGAGAAACTAATCACATCCCTTTATGAAATTGGCGTTGATGCACTTATTGTCCAGGATTTGGGGATTTTAAGGATGAACATACCTCCGATTCAACTTCATGCAAGCACTCAATGCGATATCTGCACAGTTGAAAAAGCCCAATTTTTAGAAAACATGGGTTTTTCTCAACTTGTACTTGCACGCGAACTATCACTATCCGAAATCAAGGAAATTTCGGATAATGTGCATGTGCCAATAGAGGTATTTGTACATGGAGCATTATGCGTAAGCTATAGTGGAAGATGCCATGTAAGTTATGCCAACAAGGGTAGAAGTGCTAACCGTGGAGAATGCGCACAAATATGCAGATTACCCTACGATGTAATTGATGGTAGGGGTGAAATGTTGATGAAAGGGAAGCATATCCTTTCACTTCGAGATCTAAATAGAAGTGATGATATTGGTTCTCTTTTGGATGCTGGAGCTTCTTCATTTAAAATTGAAGGACGGTTGAAAGAGGCTGGCTATGTTAAAAATGTGGTAGCCGGGTATAGCATTAAGATCAATAAAGAGATAGCAAAAAGTCCTGAAAAATACAAACGATCATCATGCGGAGAGGTAGAATATAATTTTACACCTGCACTGAATAAAAGTTTTAATCGAGGGTTTACGGATTATTTTCTGAATAGGAAGCCAAATAATCAGTCGAGTATGGCAATGCTACTTACTCCAAAATCTCTTGGAGAACCGATTGGGGAAGTAACTCGTGTGTATGAAAATAAAATTTGGGTAAAAAGTGTCGAAAAACTCAACAATGGAGATGGACTAAGCTTCTTCAACCAGTATGAGGAATATGAGGGTTTCAGGATTAATAAGGTTGAGAATGATGTTGTTTTTACATTGACGCCGGTAGCCATATCGAAAGGTACTAAGTTGTATCGCACTTACAATAAAGCATTTTCAGATGAAATTGAAATGGCTCGCACTCGTCGATTTATAAGAGTGCAATTTATATTGAAGCAGGTTGATGAATTTATTACGTTGAATGCAATAGATGAACGAGGCAACTCAGCCTCGATTGCGTTATCGGTTGAAGGTCAAGTTGCAAACACTAATCAGCGTGAATCGCAAATTAAAGTACTCTCAAAATTGGGTAATACGATTTATAAGGCGACTGATATATCGACTTTAGATAATATTTTCATTCCATCATCGCAACTTGCACAAGCGAAACGTGACGTAATAAAGCTTCTCGATAAGGAACAGAAAAAAAATTATAAGGTTGCCGTTAGAGATTCTGAGAATATTGATTATAGATATTATAATAATACTATTACTTATCGTGATAATGTAGCCAATAGATTGGCTAAAACCCTATATATACAGCATGGCGTAAACGCCGAAAATATTGAAATGGCACTTGAAAGTGATGCATCAAGGAGAATAACAGAAAATGATATTCTCATGACTACTCGTTATTGTTTACGAAGAGAGCTTGATTGTTGTCTTAAAACGGATGCTGGCAAAAATATCGTGGCTCCTATATATTTAAAATCTGGCGATATAAGTCTCAAAGTGGAGTTTGATTGCAAAGCATGCGAAATGAAAATATATAATACCTAATGTATTGCCCAATATAGAGTAATATCAATTTGTATTATTGTAAAAGCAAAAATATAATTATTCTCCTATTTTAAAGCTGTCGGCATCTTGCCATACGGGGAATTTCTCTCGGAATTGCCTTAGTGCTTTTAGTCCGATATTATAGTTATAACTACCTTGAGAGTCAGCCTGTATTGGATTACCTTTATAGTCAATAATTATAGAGCTATTTTCTGGAAATTCAACTCCATTTTCATCAATGCCGGTGCGATTCACTCCGCACACATAGCATTGGTTCTCAATTGCACGAGCAATTAAAAGTTGTCTCCATACATATTCGCGACTTTTAGGCCAATTGGCAACTACGATTAAAAGATCATAATTATTGCTTACATTTCTACACCACACAGGGAAACGCAAATCGTAGCATACCACAAGTTTGATGTTCCATCCTCTAAATCTTATAATTGGAGGAAGTAGTTTCCCTGAGGTATAGAATTTATTCTCGTTACCCATCGTAAACAAATGGTGCTTGTCATAAAAGGTAGTTTCGCCGGGAGGTTCGACAAAAAATGCACGGTTATAAATATGTTTCAAGGTATGTGCTAAAAAACTACCTGCAATCGCTGTGCCATACTTTTTTGCAAGTTGCTCTAAACGACTGATAGTATAATCCGTATTTTTTTCTGCAAGAGTATTTATGCAATCAAGACCAGAAGTTATAAATCCGGTAGTGAACAATTCCGGAAGAACTACAATATCGGTTCCTTGCGGAATCTTAGTGAGATCTTCCTCAAGTTGTAAAATATTTGCGGTTTTATCGCCCCACTTAATATTTGATTCTACGAGAGCTATTCTCAGATTGTCGTCTAAAGCCATATTTGTGCTCCTGAAATTAGAATTTACGCGATTTCGTCATCCTCGGTCGAGAATTTTTCTGGATATTTACCGGTGAATTTACTGTAATAATCTTTTATATATCTCATATCCTTTTCAATGTCACCTGTGGGATGATATACATCTTCAATACCTATAGTTTTGGTCTTGAAATCGATGTAAGCAAGGATAAGTGGTATTTTAGCATCAAGAGCAATGTAAATAAAACCTTTTCGCCAATGTTTGGTGAGTTTTCGAGTCCCTTCCGGAGTGACCGCAAGAGCCATTTTTGATGCGTTATTGTATTTTTCAACTATAGCAGCTACCAGATCAGCTCCTTTTTTCCGTGGTACAGGTATTCCACCCATTGATCTGAAAATATTGCCAAGAGGAAAGAAAAACCAGGCTTCCTTCATCAGAAAGCCTGCTTTTCGATTGATTGAATGTATTGCTAATTCGCCAAGAATAAAATCCCAGTTACTTGTGTGGGGAGCTACACAATATACGCATTTATCGTAGTCGGGAACAGAGACTTTTAATTTCCATCCGAAGAATTTTAATATTGATGATGAAATATTCATGGCTCATTAATAACATTCAGTAAATATTATGCCTTTTTATTGGCCTCTTTCTGAGAAGAAGGCAACAGTGCATTCATATCTTTCACAATATCTTTCACACCATCATTAAATTGACTTTTCAATGTTGAGTAGCATTTTTTGAAATACTCACTACGAGCTTCATTAAATTGTTTTTTTGTTTCAAAATCGCGAGCTGATTTATCGAAACATACAGATACCTTTTTAACTGACTCATCTTGAAGATTGGCAAGGTTAATTATTACCTGTGACATCTTTGTTCCGTCAACACCTTCAAAAGCATATTCTGAAAATAGGCATTCACCGGCAATATCACCGCATACATACCTTAGACTTTTTTTTAGATTCCTTTTACTTGCCATAATTAAATATTTATATTTTGAGTTAAACAATCGTTTTATATTTTGCTTGGGAATAACTATTATAATTCCCTCAAATATTCGGCTAATTTACTAAATACATTCCATATATGCTCAATTTATTTCTTTTTCTTGCTTGGAACGTATATAAATATCATTGAGTAGATATGAGTAAGTGTTTTTAAATTATATATTTATAGTATCTGGTGTATTATTGTGATACTCAAAATATTATAAATACCTCTAAATATGCAAATAAATTATTATATTTGCAATAAAATATTCTCTATATTCATGGAAAGTAATAATGAAAAGATCGATATAATTTTTGAAACCAGTTGGGAAGTATGCAATAAAGTTGGTGGAATTTACACTGTTCTTTCAACGAAAGCGAATACCCTGAAAAAAATATATGGTGATAAAGTAATATTTATAGGACCCGATATATGGACTCCCGAAAATCCGTCGCCGGATTTTATAGAATCTAAGACACTATTAAAAGAATGGCGCACTAATGCTGTTTTTCCGACAGGTATGTCTATTAGGGTGGGGCGTTGGAATATTCCGGGAAAGCCAATTGTGATTCTTGTAAAATTTCAATCATTATATCCGTTTAAAAACCAGCTTTATGCTGAAATGTGGGAAAGATTTAGAGTAAACTCACTGAATGCTTATGGTGATTATGATGAATCTTGCATGTTTGCTTATGGTGCTGCATTGGTGATAGAGAACTTTATGCTCAATCATCGTGAATACAGCGGAAAGGCGATAGCTCATTTCGATGAATGGACTACAGCAATGGGGCTATTATATACAAAAGCTCACATGCCTTGTGTCGCTACAATATTTACAACTCATGCAACAAGTATTGGGCGCAGTATCTGTGGAAATAATAAGCCACTATATGATTATATGTCAGATTATAATGGCGATCAGATGGCAGGTCAGCTCAACATGCAGTCCAAGCATTCATTGGAAAAAGCAGCTGCACAAAATGCAGATTGCTTTACTACTGTGAGCAACGTGACTGCAATAGAGTGTGAACAACTGCTTGAAAGACGTCCAGACATAGTAACACCCAACGGCTTTGAGCAGAATTTTGTGCCATCAAAGGCAAAATACCCTGCGCATAGAGATGCTGCCCGTAATAAATTGATAGAAGTTGTATCTACATTACTTGGATATGAAGTTTCGGAAGATGCATTTCTGGTGTGTACGTCAGGTCGCAACGAATATCGTAACAAGGGGTTGGATTTATTCATTGACTCGGTTAATAAACTTAGGAATGATTATCCAAATAATAGAAAACGAGAGATAATTGCCTTTATAATGGTCCCTGCATGGGTAGATACTGCACGTGACGATCTCAAAGAGGCCATGAGTAGTGGTAAAAAAGAACGAATGAGTAATCCGGTTATTACTCATAATTTACATGACTATTCATCAGATGCTGTGTACAACCGCATTAATTATCTTGGGTTGCACAATTCTCAGCATGATAAAGTGAAAGTAATATATGTACCATCATATCTTAATGGTGATGATGGTATTTTCAATATGTCGTATTATGATTTGCTATCCGGATTTGATGTTACGGTATTTCCATCATACTACGAACCTTGGGGATATACACCACTTGAAAGTATAGCTTTCGGTGTGCCTACAATCACTACCGGGCTTTCCGGATTTGGACAGTGGATTTTAGCAAATTATGCAAATAGTTTTAACTCCTGTGGTGTATCTGTGATTCATCGTTCGGACTGCAACTATAATGAAGTTGTCAATGGTATTTCATCTGATGTCATGAATTTGATGACAGCAGATGAAAAGGAAATAAACACTATAAGGAATGCTGCTATGCGCACTGCTAAAGATGCTGCATGGAGTAAGTTTATAGAGTGTTATGAAATAGCTTTTGATATTGCTCTTAGAGCAATAAAAAAGTGTAATAACTAAAAATCACTTATTTGATATATAAATTTGTTCGTATTTTTTGAACCTATTCATTCTAAATTACTTATATAATAACATGTATGTATTTTAGAATGTAAATTATTTAGAACCTATATTAACTGTATGAAACTACAAGCTAGTAAAACAAATGCTCCGGTATGGAGAGACATTACTGTAAAATCGGAGTTGCCTGCAAAGCTGAAGAATCTTGAAGAGATTTCTAAAAACTTGTGGTGGGTATGGAATAGTGAAGCGAAAACTTTGTTTCGTGAGCTAAACCCAGACTTATGGCGTGCATCGGGTGAAAATCCTGTTGTGTTGTTGCAAAAACTTGGATTTGAGCGCTATCAAGAAATTCTTAACGACTCCAACTTGATGGAGCGTATTGACAATGTATATGCTGATTTTAAAGAATATATGAAAGTACCTATGCGTAAGGATGTACCTTCAGTATCATATTTCAGCATGGAATATGGGCTTTGTAATGCCCTTAAAATATATTCCGGAGGTCTTGGTGTTCTTGCCGGTGATTATATAAAAGAGGCATCAGATTCTTGTGTGGATATGACTGCTGTCGGATTTTTATATCGTTATGGATATTTTACACAGACACTTTCAATCGATGGGCAACAAATAGCCAATTATGAGCCACAAAACTTTAATCAACTGCCTATCGATCAGGTATTGGATGAAAAAGGAAATCAATTGATTCTTGAAGTTCCATATCCTGGACGCATAATATATGCACGTATCTGGAGGGTGAATGTCGGTAGAATGAAGCTATATCTTTTGGATACCGATGTAGATTTAAACTCTGATCTTGATCGTCCTATTACTCACCAATTATATGGTGGAGACTGGGAAAACCGTATTAAACAAGAATATTTGTTAGGTATTGGTGGCGTATTGATGCTTAAGAAGTTAGGTATTAATTCTCAACTTTATCATTGTAATGAAGGCCACGCTGCTCTTTTGAATCTTCAACGACTTGTAGATTATGTGCATCATGATGGGCTTGATTTCAATGAAGCACTTGAAGTTGTGCGTTCATCGTCGTTATATACAGTTCATACCCCTGTACCTGCAGGACACGATTATTTCGATGAAGGACTATTTGGCAAATACATGGGAGAATTTCCAGCTAAATTAGGTATTTCATGGAATGACCTCATGAATATGGGACGCGAAAATCCTGATAGTGCCGAACGATTCTCAATGAGTGTATTTGCACTCAACACTTGCCAAGAAGCTAATGGCGTGAGCTGGCTCCATGGAAAAGTGTCTCAACAAATGTTTGAGGGAGTATGGAAAGGTTATAGTGCAGATGAATCTCATGTATCATATGTTACTAATGGAGTTCACATGCCTACATGGACTGCTTCTGAATGGAAAGAATTCTATGCTAAAATTTTCGGAAAAGATTATATAAACAATCAGTCCGACGAGAAAGTATGGAGTCCTATTTTCAAAGCTAAGGATGAAGATATTTGGAATCTACGCCAAGAATTAAAAAATAAATTCATCAATTTTGTAAGAAAAGATTTTACAGAAAATTGGTTGAAAAATCAAGGAGATCCTTCTCGTATAATTTCAATAATGGAACGCATTAATCCTAATGCTCTTCTTATTGGTTTTGCTCGTCGATTTGCAACATATAAACGTGCGCACCTATTATTTACCGATTTGGAACGTCTTTCAAAGATTGTAAATAATGAAAAATTCCCTGTACAATTCATATTCTCAGGAAAAGCTCATCCTGCCGATGGTGCAGGACAAGGGTTAATCAAGAGAATTATCGAGATATCTCATATGCCGGAATTTTTAGGCAAAATTATATTCTTGGAAAACTATGATATGATTGTTGCAAAACGTCTTGTTACCGGTGTTGATATTTGGTTGAATACCCCTACACGTCCTCTTGAGGCATCTGGGACATCCGGCGAAAAGGCTGAAATGAATGGTGTACTTAATTTCTCGGTATTAGATGGGTGGTGGTATGAAGGATATCGTAAGGATGCCGGTTGGGCTCTTACTGAAAAACGTACATTCACCAATCAAGCTCAACAAGATCAACTCGATGCTGCTACAATATATTCAATGCTCGAAAATGAGATAGTACCATTGTATTTTGCTAAAAATTCAAAGGGTTACTCTCCTGAGTGGATTCAGTACATTAAAAATTCAATCGGCCATATAGCTCCAAATTTCACAATGAAACGAATGATTGATGATTATATCAGTCGTTTCTATTTGAAAGAAGCCAAACGTTCTAAGGAACTTAAAGCAAATAATTTTGCTAAGGCAAAAGAAATTGCTGCATGGAAACAAGAAGTTGCTTCTAAATGGGATTCAGTGAAAGTGCTTGATGTTATTCTTCCTGATTTTAACTCTACTACTGCTGTAAATGGTGAGTCATACGAAGCTAAAGTCGTTCTTGATGCTGCCGGACTTGGCGATAAGTTAGGTGTAGAAATGGTTATATACACCAACGATAATGCTGAGATGAAATTCAAAGGTGCATTCCCAATGGAAATTGTAAAGACCGAGGGTGATGTTGTAACCTATGAATTGAAAGGAACTATAAAGGATGCTGGCGTATTCCGTTATGCATTCAGAATGTATCCAAATAATGCTGATCTTCCACATCGCCAAGATTTTGCATACGTGCGTTGGATTTAATCCGATAATACAATAAAATTAATAGCGGTGATGTTACAATTTAAGTACATCACCGCTATTCTATTTTATTAAGGATATGCAAATAATCGCTATACCGGGATTGCTCCTATTCCGGGACGATCTGGGATAGTGACTTTCCCTTTTACGATTTTCATGCCATCGAATGAATCATTTGAAATAAGTAAATTTCCATCTAAATCTGCCCAATCGCATACAGGAGCAAGTTGCGATGCTGCACTTATGGCACATGATGTTTCTGTCATGCATCCAATCATCACTTTCATCCCCAAAGATCTTGCAATTGAAGCCATGGTATGAGCTTCTCTCATGCCGGTGCTTTTCATTAATTTAATATTTATTCCATCGTATGCTCCATGTGCACGCATAACATCCGGTAGACGTTGCATAAACTCGTCGGCTATAATGGGGAGTGGACTACGTTCGCGTAACCATGCAGTTTCATCAATCATTTCTTTTGGCATAGGTTGTTCTACAAACAGACAGTTGCGCTCATTGAGCCAATGTATCATTTCAAGAGCGTGTTCTTTGTTGTTCCACCCCTGATTCACATCTACACATATTGGTCTATTTGTGCAGCTACGAATTACCTCCACAAGTTCTTTATCGTTTTGCAACCCCATCTTCACTTTTAAAACGTTATAAGGTTCGGATTCAGCTACTTTTTGTCTCACTATCTCAGCAGTATCAATGCCTATTGTATAGGATGTATCGGGAGCCTTTGTTGGATCAAAACCCCATATTTTGTACCAAGGTTGCTTCATTATTTTCCCTAAAAGATCATGCAGTGCAATATCGACCGATGCTTTAGCGGCTCGATTATTCTCAGCAGTGGAATCAACATATTCAAGTATATCTTCGATACGGAAAGGATCGTTAAACTGGCTAAGATCAAGTTGAGATAAGAATTTACATACGCTTTCGGTAGATTCTCCTAAATAGGGTGGCATAGAGGCTTCTCCATATCCGATAATACCGTCATATTCCAATTGTACCAGAACGTCTGGAGTGTGAGTACGACTTGATTTAGCAAGATTAAACGCGTGTCGTAATTTTAGATCATTGGGCTTATATGATAATTTGATACCTTTAGAAGATATTTTTCGAGTAGCTTTATCAATTGCTGATATAGATATAGGAGTCCCTACAGCTATCATTCCCAGCAAAGAATTTTGAATGAATTTACGTCGGTTCATAATTGTTTGATTAAAAGTGGTTGTAATACCAAGGATGATTCTTGACAGAAATAATTCCATCTGTATCAATTGCACCGTTTATGCGATTCAGAGATTTGAAACTATCTTTAGTATATTCTCCGGCAGCCGGATCGAGATTATTTATTTTTACTTTTCCTGACGAATGAATGAATTTGCCGTTACCAATGTAAATAGCGGTGTGAGTTATTCTTCCATTTGAATTTCCAAAGTAAATAAGATCGCCAATTTGAGCTGTTTTCCAGTCTTTAGGGGATATTTTAATGCCGTGTTGAGCCTGTTGATATGCATCGCGTTGCAAGATAATACCATTTGCAAAGTAGCTCATTTTCGTTAATCCAGAACAATCTACTCCATAAGTGGTATTGCCACCCCAAAGATAAGTTGAGCCCATCATCTTATGTGCAGTCGAAACAATTAGTTGGGGATTGAATGATTGCGCAGCCCAATTATCGAGGATTGCTACATCAGTGGCAGGGATATACCCTGATCTACCGTCAGGGGTATATAGCTTTATATTGCCTTTTCTATCGTCATTACCGGTCAATATGTTTCCAAGAATAAGATTGGTTACGGTCTCATCTGAATTAAGAGCTGATGTGGCATATAGATTTGAGAATGGGGCAGTCACGATATATCTCTTTGTTTCTCTCCATTGATCCATTTGTTCAGGGGTCATAAATTTTATTGCATAGGTTTTAATCCATGCGATATAATTGTCGGGGGTTTGAGCACGTACCCAATCACCATCAGTTTCAAGTATTCTTAGGGGTGTTCCCATTAAGGGTTGCGTAAGAAGTTCATATTTGTTTGCCGGATCTCTGCGCATATACTCTTGAGGTAAAGCCACGAGAGCCCATTCTTCCTTTACGTTATACGGAAGAATTTGTATTTTAGATGTGTATTTAATGCCTTTCTTTTTAAGTTCATTTTCTAATGCTTCAACACCCTTTTCTTTATCGGTTTTCCCTGTCAATTCCCAGACACCATTTTTGTTATATGCTTTTATTTCCCATATTGCCAGATTATTATCGGGAGCATAAATATTTTTAATTTCATCGATTGTTTTAGTTACTTGCGCGGTAACCATGAGGCTACATAGCATAAGAAACACTAAGGTAAGTGATTTCGTGAGAGATAGTAGATTTTTCATATTATATGATAATTGTATTATTTGTTCAATTTTGAAAATTCCAGTAATTCATAATCAGATTTCCATGCATTTGCTTCAATATTCCCACCGTTCCATTCAGCCTCTCCCGCTTGGCAATCTACAGTTTCCGTTCTTACAAATTGTTTCGGAGGAGACATAACCCCTGAGAATCCGGTATTGGATGCATATCTATATTGATCGGTTCCAGTGAGGAAATACTTTCGTTTTAATGGTTTTTTTGTCCTCCCGAAAGAGATGTCGGTTGGAACCCATCCGGTACCTTCAAAATAAGTTTCGCACCAATCATGATAATTTAAATCCCACGGATGGATCATGAGCCCGCTTTCCCAGCGCGATGGAATGCCCAACGAACGAGTGAGCGTGATATACAATAAAGATACCTGTCCACAATCTCCATGTCTATTCTCAATTACATATTCCGGAATATTAGGAATTGTACTATAATCGCGTGCGCCTGCCCATGGATAATTGTCTGAAATCCAATCGTAGATCAATGCAGCCTGCTTTACAGGGTTGTTTTCTTTCCCTATAATTTTGAGAGCTAATGTGCGCATATCGTCGGAAAGTATTATATGAGGAGCTTGAGATGTAGTGTATTTGATATAATTTTCAGATTTCGTATCATAAGGTTTTAAGTTTTTAAGTATATCCTTTTTATCAAAATATTGAGCTGCTACTTCATATTGAACTTCAAGAGTGAAAATAGAGGGTTTCCCTTTCACCGCAATTTGTTCCATGTATGCAGTGTTGTGTACAGATGATTTTGATTGAATCACATGTGATGATGATGATGTTATTTTCACATTCCGCTGACGCGCTGTTTCAACTGGTAAAGGTAGCCATACTCTTATTTTTTCACCTGCCGGCACCGAGTCTGCGTTTACTGTAAAAGTGCATCGTATTTTTGCTAAATTCCAATTCCTAATTCCATTATCATCGGGAGTGGCTTTTAGATTTGTTTGAATCATTTCAATAACATCATCGATGTTTTCTTCTTTATATGACTTCAATTCAGGATTGAGCAAATACAGATTTCTCACTGCTTTTCTAAACCAAAGTTCTTCACCGTCGATGTTTAATGTTTCTATATATTTATTCTTAATCCATTCGTTGATTTGTTCCTCGGTAGCATTAGGAGCTTTTTTATGTATGGCATTTATTCCATCTTTCCTTGATAGGCTGAAGTCACGAGATATTCGTGCCATCATAGCATTCAGTGAATCAATTTCAAAAAAATGGGTGTGCTTAATACTGTCAGGAAGATTTAAAAGTATCTCCCGAGCATGAGAAAAATCTCCTTGATTTATTCTTTGCTTTGCAGTGTCTTTCCATTCCGAGGCTTGTATAAATGGAAGGAAACAACTTAAGGTAAGAGCAGAAATAATGATACGAGATGTCATTTCAATTTGTTTGGATTATAGAAGCAAAGATAAAATAAATATGGGAAAAATCGTAATCTGCTTATGAATTTCCTTCAAATAATATTGATATTATGAAATATATGTATAATTGGAATAATAATAAATGAGGGTGGAATTTAAACGCAAAATACGAATTGAAATTGCTTCAATCCGTATTTTTATAGTATGGAGGAAAATATTCGTATATCAATTACTAAAACGATATTCTTGAGGTGTCATTCCTGTGTATGTGCGGAAATAGCGATTAAATGTAGTAGCAGTAGCAAAACCTAATGTATCGGCTATTTTTGTCACAGTAGCCTCTGTGCCTTTAAGTTGAGTTTTTGCATCCATAATTATCAAGTGCATTATGACCTCTTGCGGTGTCATGCCGGTAGCCCTGTTTATAACATTGCAGAAATGTGATAATGTGAGATTTATCTCATGCGCATAAAATGATATTTTGTGCTCCTCTCTATAATTCTCAAAAGCGAGCTGAAGAAATTCTGACAGAATATTTTGATCTCTGGTAGATGGAGTATTATCACATTCCACCAAATTGCTCTTCAAAGCTTCTGCAATGCTTGCCACAAATAGATTCATCACACCCTTGACAATCGGTGGCGACAAAAGATCATCTCTGACTTGGCTTGCATGTGTTAGCAATGAAAAGGCATCTGCGTATATCTTAGCTATTGATGGATTGAAAGATATTACCGGCTTCTTAAAGATTGGCATCAATAATGAAGTCATGCTTTTCCAAAAATTTACTGTTTTTAGAAAAGATGATGAAAATCCTGCGAAACTTATTTGAGAATCAGGATGAACTTCATGTATCTGAATAAAGCTTCCCGGAATAAGTACTACAAAATCATTTTCATGTACTTCATATTCCCAAAGATTAATGGTTGCTTTGACGCTTCCTTTGACGCAAAAAGCAAATATGCAGGCATCTATTTTACAAGGAAATTTACCGTAGAAAGTTAAAAGTGGAGCAGTAATATTGTCATATACAATAAAATCCACCGGTAAGTCAAATTGTGGAAGTTTTTTGGTGTTGTAAAATTTTAAATCTGGTTTAGACATCTCTCGTTAAAAATATTTTCACAAAGATAGAACAATTTGTGTGATTTTATATCATAAATCGACAAATTTGTATGTTTATATGTACATTTTTATAGTAATGGAAGTCTAAAAAGATAAGAGTATGCATAATCAAATTTGTGCATACTCTTAATAATTTACTACACTATAAAGTATATTTTTTTAGCTTGTGTACTTAATTAGTATTGCTTGAAGATCTTGTCTTTTAAGCGGTTTTGAAAGAAAATCATTGCATCCTGCTTCAAGAGCTTTGATACGGTCGCGGTCGAAAGCATTTGCAGTGAGGGCAACAATAGGAATCTTTGTATCCAACTCCCGAATTGCTTTTGTGGCTTCTAATCCATCCATAATGGGCATGCGTATATCCATAAGTATGATGTCAAAATTTTGTTGTTTCACCATAGCTACGGCTTCTCCACCATTTATAGCACGGACGATGTTACCATATTTTTTCAGTATGGCATTGACAAGCAAAAAATTACTGTCATTGTCCTCTGCTACTAAAATATTACAATTTTTAGGCTCTTGTTGAGGCTCAGTCCTTGAATCGTTACTTATTTCTGTCATAATATGATTTGTTTTATT
>CAZYEO010000025.1:0-21307 GCA_964646495.1 uncultured Muribaculaceae bacterium | reverse complement strand
TAAACAAATTAAAAGTAATTATGAGAAAACAGCTATTGCTTCTGTTATTTTCCCTTTTTGCGGTAGTGGGGTTTGCCCGTACTATCAGTGGAGTAGTTACTTCTGCCGAAGACCAAGAGCCGATTATCGGAGCAAGTGTTATGGTGCAAGGAACTAATCGCGGTATTGCTACCGACTTAGATGGGAATTACTCTATTGAAGTAAATGACAATGATGTCCTGACCTTCAGTTCTGTCGGGATGAATTCCGTATCTTTAAAAGTAGGGACTAAAACGACCCTAAACGTAGAGATGAAAGCTAACTCCACTATTCTTGATGAAGTGGTGGTAACAGCGATGGGTCAAACCCAAGAGAAAAAGAAACTTAACTTTGCCGTTCAATCACTCGATTCTGATCAAGTGACAGCAGGTAGCTCAGCAAACTTTGTAAATAGCTTGCAGGGTAAGGTTTCCGGTCTTCAGGTATCAAATGCCGGTGGATCTCCTAACTCATCATCGCAGGTAATTATCCGTGCGATTTCATCAATCAACTCCGCTCAAAATAATGAGCCATTGATGATTATTGACGGTATGGCAGTGCGCGGTAAAGGATCAAGCCTTAGCGACATCAACCCTAACGATATTGAGACCATGACAGTACTTAAAGGTGCTGCTGCTTCGGCTCTTTATGGACAGGAAGCTGCGAACGGTGTTATCATGATTACTACAAAAAGCGGTAAAGATGGTAAGATGCAAATTACTGCAAGTGGAGGTTGGGAAATTTCCAACTCTGTCAGAGTGCCTCAAGTTCAAAACCAATTTATTGGAGGTGCTAAAGGTTTTTATAAAGAAAATTCTGTAGGCGGTTGGGGTCCATACTTAAGCGATAAAGATAAAACCTATGATAACACAGGTGGTTTCTTAGGAACAGGATTCTTGCAAAAATATGATGTGTCACTTTCTGGTGGTAATGATAAATTCTCGGCTTATGCATCAGTGGGATATATGAGCAATAAAGGGGTAATTAAAAATGACTACAAGGATCAATTAAATGTATTCCTTAAAGGTCAATTTAATCCTTCAAAGCAAGTTAAAATCCAACTTTCTACCAACTTTATTGATACAAAAGGTCGTGGATTCGGTAATAACTCGATGGGTACAATCTATGGTTGGGGTATCAACCGTGATATGTCTGATTATCAAACATTAGAAGGTCTTCCTAATTGGAGTAACCGTTATGATAACTGGGATGCTCTAAGCGGACAAGATAAAATAGGTGCAACTGTATCTCCATACTTTGGACGTAATAATGATAAATCGTTAACTGAAACTACTCGTGTTATAATTAATGGATCAATCGATTACGAACCTATTAAGAATTTGATATTCACTGGCCGTATCGGTTATGATAAAGGGTTTACTACTTATGATGCAAGCACAGTCCCAAGATTTAAAACAGCCGATTTTATAGATCCTGAAACTGGTAAGGAATCTGATTATGCAGCTGATTATGCATACAAATTTGGTTCATACTCATTCCAACCATCTAAAAGCGAACAATTTACCGCTCAATTCCTTGCTACATATCAATATACTTTTGCAAAAGATTTTAACTTCAATGCATTGTTTGGTATGGAATATAAGCAAAGTAGTTCATACGAAGCACAGCTTTCCGGTCAAAAATTCT
Organism: uncultured Muribaculaceae bacterium; assembly: GCA_964646495.1. GTDB lineage: Bacteria > Bacteroidota > Bacteroidia > Bacteroidales > Muribaculaceae > HGM05232. Next base: position 19,642 of record CAZYEO010000025.1, on the reverse strand, counting down.
TGCTTGGTGGCGACTTCTATAGTTTCAGCAATATAGACCCAGCTACATTTACCAATAGTGGATCTTCTGATTACAATATGTATTTATATCACCGCAAGAATAATAAATATGGTTATTTCGGTGAATTGCGTTTTGATTATAGAGGTATGGCTCAGCTCTCAGTTACAGGACGTTACGATGGTTCATCTACACTTGTACAAGTAACTCCTACCTATTTCTATCCGTCAGTAACCGGAGGTGTGATTTTCTCTGAATTGTTCCATTTGCAGAATAAATGGTTCTCTTATGGTAAAATTCGCGGAAACTGGGCTAAGGTAGGTAAGGACGCACCGGCTTATGTATTTACCGATACATATAAATCATGGTCTACATTCCCTGACGGTGGTTACGGTATCGACCCAACTACATCGCGCGCTATTACACTCGAACCTGAAATGACAAGTTCTTGGGAAATTGGGGCTGACCTCCGTTTCTTTGATTCAAGAACCCGTCTTGATATAGCTTATTATTCAACAATTGTTGATAATCAAATTGTAACAGTGCGTGTTTCTCCTGCTTCGGGTACTATTCTTCAAACTCGTAACGAAGGTAAGATTAAAAATCATGGTGTTGAAGCAACTATAAGTCAAGATATTCTTACTTCAAAAGATTTCTCATGGACTGCTAACTTAAACTTCTCTTTGAATCGTGGACGTGTGCTTTCATTGCCAGAAAATGTTGCAGAAATTCAAGGTGGACAATTTGGCGATATATTCGCTTCTGCTTATCTTAATGGATCTACGACTGCATTGTCTGGAAAAGATTATCAACGTGCTCCTGACGGACAAGTAATTTGTGATGAAAACGGATATCCTATCATCAGCCCTTCTAAAGGTGTATTGCTTGGAAATCGCGAACCGGACTTTTTACTTGGTCTCGGATCTACATTCCGTTGGAAAAACCTATCGATGTCATTCTTGTTTGACGGTCGTGCTGGTGGCGATGTAGTGAATGTAACAGGACGTGGACTTTTGAGCAACGGACAACATTGGTCTTATTCAAAATACCGCAACCGAGAAATCGTATTCAACGGCGTTGTTGCGCAAGCAGACGGTACATATCGTAAAAACAATACTCCGGTAATTCTTGATCAAACATTTATTAGCAAATATTACAATGTATCTTCAAATTTCATCGAAGATGGATCTTATATAAGATTGAGTTATGTTACTGTAGGTTATGATTTCACAGATATGCTATCTAAAGGTTCACCTGTGAAAGGACTTAAAGCTACTTTGACCGGTCGCAATTTATTCCTTCTTACCAAATATTCAGGGTCAGACCCTCAGATTATGTCAGGTGTAGCAAGTGGAACAGGTTCCGGCGGTATCGATAATTATGGTGTACCTCAAACACGCAGCTTTAACTTAACTCTAAATGCAACTTTCTAATTTTTAGATTATGAACAAATTAAAATTAATAACACTATCTATATTGCTTAGCTTCGGAGCTGTGAGTTGTGTGGACATTCTCAACGATAATGTAAACCCTGACAAATCTCATGAAATTACTCCCGAAGTAGGTCTGCCTGTTGTAGTGTTCTATGCACAACAACTTGTATATGACCATGCTGAATACTATAACTATCTATCTCAATGCCTCACCACTGGAGGTAAAAGCGCAATTGGTAGCTATTCATATAAGAGCGAATGGGAATTTTTGACAATGAACCGTCACCCACAATGGCGTCGTCACTTCTACGATGTAGGAGTTAATGTAAAGAATTTGATTGTAAATTCTAAGAAAATCAATTCTCCAAATTATGAATTGATTGGACGTACCGTGCGTTTATTATCGACTCAAATGTGTACCGATGCTTTTGGTGATATGCCACTTTCTCAGGCTTACTTGTCAAATTCTCCTACATATGACACACAAGCATCTATATATGCTTGGATGCTTAAAGAGGCTGATGATTTAATTGGAATGTATGAAGATGATGCTATCGTAAATTCTCCTACAAATCAAAAAATAGATATTAAACAAGATCGTTTATATGGTGGTGATCTTTCAAAATGGAAAGGACTGGTATATGCCGTGAAAGCAAGATTATTACTTCGTAACATCCCTAATATTGATCGTTCGTCTGCAATGTGCCAAAAAATAATTGATACTGCCGATAAAGCAATCAATCAATGGCGTTCTGGCGACAATCTTTATGGCGCTTGGTTTGGCAATGAACCTCGTTACAAATTTGATGGTGGCACAAACGAACAAAATTGTGTGTGGAGTGAAGCACAACCCGTAATTAACTCATGGGAATCTCGTAAGAATGAACTTAATAAAGCTATTCCATCAAAATTCTTTATGATAGATTGTCTCGGTTTATTGAATCCTATGGATGAAAAAAAATGTGGTTCATATCAAAATCGTTTAGGTTATGCCAATGACCCTCGTGCAAGTCTTCTTATGCTTGCGCGTACAGGTCCTGCTACATCTACATCTACTGCTACATTGGTAAAATTACGCTATCTTGAAAATAATATCGGTATGGGTACAACATTCAAGGCTGATTACTTCCCCAACCTATATTATGGTGCATACGCAGGAAGTAAAGATTCTTACAATCCTATTTTCACAATGGAAGAACTTTATTTCATCAAAGCTGAAGCATATTATTGGATGAATAACAAAACAGAAGCGTGTGCACTTGCAAAAGAGGCTACACAATACAATATTCAACGTCATTTGGATAAATTCTTGGCTACATATATCAATCCGGCATATAACCAAACCACAGATAATAAATATCCGGGAGCTGCTTCTGTTACAGGCCCAGGATTTGAAACCGCGAAGAATTGGGAAGGTCAGATTAATGCATTCTTGAATAATGAAGCTATGATGAACGATAAGGGTACTGCTGTTATTATTCCGCCTGCATCCGAAAGAGGTAACGAAATATGGTTCTTCGAGCCATCTAAATTCTCTCTCGATAAATTGATGACACAGAAATATATTGCCATGTATTTCCAACCGGAACAATGGACTGATATGCGTCGTTACCACTATAGCAACGAACGTAATAATTATGGTATTGGTGACAATGGAGAGATTGTGTATAAGAAACTCCGTCGTCCTTATAATCTTTATTCTCCATATTGGATTGATGGACTTACCGAAGCTCAAAAAGAAAAAACTTGGGTTCAACGTATCAATTATGACCCCGAAACCGAGGAAAAATATAATAAAGCTGAGTTGGAACGTCTTGGAGCTTATAAAAATTATAAATGGTTGCAAAAACCAATGATTTGGGCAGAAGATTATGGTGTTCGCACATCACTTACAGCCGAATAATTTTGAGATTTAACTTGAATAACAATGAGAAATATGAAAATATATAATAAAATAGGTTTTGTAGCTTTATCTGTCACCCTATTGGCATCATGTGCCAAGCACGACCTGATTGGGGACAATGTAGAGTTGGGGCAAGTTCTTCCTACCGTTTCATGGGAGCTTGAGAGCAATGTCTGCAAAGCCGGAACAGAAGCTGTGTTCAAAGGTCAATATTATACTGATAAAGACCACCAAATAGATCATGCCGAAGTGTGGGCTGCAACAACTCGCACTGAAAGTGCTGCTGCAACCTGCAAGCTCACGACTGCTCTTGCATATACCAAGACAGTTGCGTCAAACGATACCGTAAGAAGGTCACAACTTATAGCTTCGTATAAGCATGAACAAGCAGTGTGGGATGGATATGAATATGTACTTACTGCATCATTCCCTACATCTCAAACACTTAGCCCTGTAGCTTGGGTTAATCCTAATACATGGGATAATGAGAAGTTTGAGTCATATTATCCGGCTAATTTCCGTGAAGAATTTGTATCTACAGTGGTAGAGTTCCTCACGAAGGATAGTGCATATTATGGAGACCTTCGCAATGTGTATATCAATTTTGATTTTAAGGCGGAACAATTTGATGCACTTAACCAAAAATATGGTTTTGATATTCCAAATGAAACTGATGCCGGTAAAAAATCAGATTTGTGGTACACAAACACCGAAAATGTAGTAGGTAAATATTACACAACTGTTGATGGAGCAGGTAATACGATTGTTCATGAAGTACCATTGGATTTTGTAGGTGAAGTGAAGCTATATGACGTATATGAGTCATCTAAGTGGATATTCTGCCGATATTCTGATGACACCGGTGGTGTAATGACCTCAGTACGTAGTCAATATATGCCTTATTGGAAAGAACTTATTTCAATGATTACGTTCCCCGAATGGATATACAATACTGCAGAACAAACTTATGCTGTATCATTCTCACGCGATTATAAGTTGATACCGACTTTCAGAGTATATGATAATAAGGGTAAGTATGGTACAGATACTGATGAGAAAGAAATTGTTCTTAACTAATAGGATAAATATTGATTATGAAAAGTTTTAAAAATATTGGCTTATTAGCCTTCATGATGCTGCTATTGGTGGGATGTGTAGATAAAACTCCCGATTATGGCAATTTCCCGAGCAAAGATGTGGATTTTACATATAATGTCGCCGGTGATCAGTTCCCACTTGATTTTTATGTAGTGTCAACTATCCAATTTAATAATACATCTTCCAAAAGTGGATCAGTAGAATGGAATTTCGGTGATGGAACTACATCTACCGAGCCAAATCCTACTCACAAATATGAAAAAGCAGGTCTCTATAACGTAACAATGACACTGGATGGCGCAGGGAAAATAACATATCCAATCTTGATATATGATATAGCTCCTATACTTTCCGTGGCTAAGCAGAGCGATGATCCTGTTGTGATTAACGACGTTACTGTAGAAATGAATATATTCCTTCCTAATCCTGAGAATTTGAAATGTAAATATACATGGACTTTCCCGGAAGGTACTACTAATGAAAATGGTGAATCCATGACTACATGGGTAGGATATTCAGATGAAAATGGTAATATCGATTATCCAGGTAAACTTAAATTCAAGAATATCGGTTCACAAAAAATTGAAATTCAAACAATTTTTGATTTCGGTGGAGCCGGTGAACGTCGTCTTGAAGATTCTTATGCAAATGTACAAGTAGGATGTAGCTATCCATGTAAAACTGTTTATTATGCCGTAATGGATGGAAATATCAAAGCATATAAGATAGTTGATATGAGCAAAGTACCGGAAGGAACAAAAGTAGGTTCTTTTGACATGGGTGTGAAGAGTGGCACCACTCCTACACAAATGGTGTGCAAAAGAGTGAATGAAGTGGATTATATCTACATTCTTGATCCGGGTAAGCAATACACCTATGTGAATGATGCAGATGGTAATCTTGGCGATGGTAAAATCAGTGTGATGTCTGCCGATGGTAAATCTACAAATGTGATGGTTACAAACGTAGGTGGAATGGCATTCTGTGATCCTTTCCAAGGATGTGCCGACAACGAATTCCTTTATTATACTGACCGTAATACCGGTATTCGCAAGATGAATCTTACTCTTCGCGGACAAGTAGAAACATCTAATTATAGTACTCAATCCGGGTATATGGTGTGCAACAATCAATTAGCATATTATGGTAAAGGTATTTCTTATGGATCAATCCACACAAGTTTATACCTTGACTCTAAGGGCGTATTCTGGTGGTCAAAGAATTACTCAGGTAATGGTATCTATCGTTTCAAAGTATCTGATATAAACAAGCTTGATAAGTTGCCTTATCCGATAGTAATTTCGGGTAGTAACCCACGTGCATTTACTCTCGATGAAGAACGTAAACAAATGTATGTATGGTTAGTGTCAGGCAATACAGGATTATGTGTATATAACATGCCAGGTGATACAGAGGAAACAGATGTTAAGGCATTTACTACACGCATAGCTATGGATGCTGATCCTGTAAATAAAACTGATACTGAAGGTCTTTTTGTTACTCAATTTGCTGTAGATAGCGAAACCGGTAATGTATTCTTCGGATTCCGTGCTGCTGCAACCGAAACGAAATATACCACCGGTCTGAAATATTACGATTATGCTAAGAAAACTATTGTTAGCGTAAATGATAATAAAGAAAAGATTTTAGGTGTTGCGGTATGTGATACTCCTACCAAGCTATTTTAATCGTCAGATTTGAATAGGGGTAAACCTATATAAACTGATAGCTGCCCTACGAAAATGGGGCAGCTATTCTTTTTTAATCCATGTGATTAATGATATTAAATCTAACTAATGGAATTTTATAATATGAAAAAATGTTTCTTAATTTGCCTAATTGCTGTAATGATATTACCTATGGCAATAACATCTAATGCTCAGATAAAACGTGAACATCGTTCAGCATGGGTATCGCCATACGTTGGCGATTGGCCAAGCTCTCCGATAATAGAAAGCAATATTGAAAGCTCTAAAAAAGCATGTACACGGATGCTCGATTCTTTGCAGGTAAATAATTTTAATACTCTTTATTATCATGTGCGCTTCATGTGCGATGCCATGTATAATTCTGCTTATGAACCTTGGGCAGAGCAGGCGGCTGGTACACGTGGAAAAGCACCGGCATTCGATACATTTGAGTTCCTTGTTGCCGAAGCCCATGCAAGAGGTCTTGAAGTATATGCATGGCTTAATCCTTATCGCTATGCTAATGATACTAATATGTGGGGACAAAGTGATCGCGATTATGTGAATACGCATCCCGAATGGTTGGTTACCAATAGTGCACAAACATGTTTAAACCCAGGCTTGCCCGAAGTGATTGATCGCATTGAAGGTGTGTGCCGCGACATAATTGACAAATACGATATAGATGGATTGGTATTTGACGATTATTTTTATAACGCCGGCGGACTCGACTTGAGCGCAGATGCTGACTTATATGGCAAATATGTGGCAGCCGGTGGCAAATTATCTCAGGGCGATTGGCGACGTGAAAATGTAAATACAATGGTAAGAGGTGTAAATTCTCTTATTAAAAGCACAAAGCCATATATCCGATTTGGTATTTCTCCGGCAGGAGGAGCCTGCACAAATGCTACATCTGCAAAAAAATACGGACTTCCATCTTGCCCTGCTTCCGATTGGCAATACAACGGTATTTATTCCGATCCTATTGCATGGATGAAAGAGGGTACAATAGATTTTATTTCACCTCAGATATATTGGCCTGTCAATGGCACTAATGATTTTGAGGCTGTGACAAAATGGTGGTCGAATGTTGCTAAATTGTTTAATCGACATTTATATGTAAGTCAAAGTACAGACGCTTTGAAAAACACGAACTTAAACGAGTTTACCGATGAAATAAACATTACCCGCAATAGTGCCCTGGATGCATCTCCGGGGATGGTGTATTTCTCATGGAAATCATTGAATCAACAATATATCAAAATTGATAATAGATTTGTGTATGGACCTCATTTCTTGAAAAGATATTCATTCCAGCATAAATCGCTTACACCAGCCGTAACATGGCTTCCCGGTGATAAACCGAATATTGTGAATAATCTTGCGAAAGATGATACTAAAATTTCATGGACAGGAGCAAACAACTTGAGATATATCGTGTATGCAGTCCCATCGAGTGTTGCTATTGAAAATTTTCATTGCGAAGCAGAATATATTCTTGGAATAACTTATGTGGAATCTTATAGCATTCCTGCTGATAAAGCAGAGGGTTATAAATACGCTGTTTCGGCGCTCGACCGTTATGGAAATGAAGGAAGTGCAATATTTGTGGGGGAGGATGTGAAAGATGCTCCGGTAGCTACGCTTATTTCACCTGCCGCAGGGGAAATAATGCATATTCTTGATTCGTTCTCATGGGAAAGCAATGCTACACAATTTATTGTTGAAGTATCAAAAGATGCTGACATGAAAAATGTGCTTACATCCTTTGCAACAGATATGAAAACGCTTCCGATATCGCAACTATGCAAACTCGAATCAGGAGTCAAATACTATTGGCAGGTTACATCACGTTTACCGAATTGTCGTGACAGTCATTCAACCATAGGTTCTTTTATTTCAGAAAATATGGAAATTGTATCACCTGAAAATGGTGCGACAGATGTTAACCTTGCGCCGACAATCAATTGGACTACAGCCGGACCCGGTGTATCATATCTTGTAGAGGTGGCAAAAAGTGAGGGAATGAGCGATTTAGTTTTTTCTCAATCTACCGATCAACTTTCTATTTCCATCCCAGAATATTCGTTATGTGGGAATACTGATTACTATCTTAGAATTTCAGCATCAAAGAATAATGTGACTTATGTTGCCGATGTTAAATCGTTTTCAACAGTTCTTACTATTCCAAATGCTCCTGTATTTCTTAATCCGGAATCGGATGGGGCTACAATATATAGTAATCAAAAAATAGCAGTCAAACCAGAACCGGGAATTAAACGTTTTAGGTTGGAAATATGTGCCACTAATGGATTTTCGCCTCGTGCCACATATATCAATAATATTGATGGAATAGTTTTTGAATCACTTGAATTAAGCACAGTTAAAATATCATCGGCATATCTTGCAGATGGCAAAACATACTATGTGCGTACCAGATTTGACTATGTTGATGAAGGAGGAGCAACCGTTTCAACCGATTATTCTCGTGTAGCTACGTTTGTTTATAATTCAGGAACCGGAGTCGGAATGGTGGGTAGCGATGGAAAGCCCTATGTGATGAATACCATCGACCCAATTCTTGTCATTCCAATGGCTAACGGTGATGAAATAATTGAGATCTATGATATTTCAGGAAGAAAGCAGGATATAAATATCTCTGTTGTTGTCGGTCGCAATGAAGTTTCACTTGCAAGCCTACCAAAGGGTGCTTATGTGATAAATATCAATTCTACAACAAAGATAAAATTCATACGATAGATTAATTTATCGGATAATCAAAAGGGGGCTTCTCAATATGAAGCCTCTTTTGATTTTAAATATCGTGAAGGATAGCAGATGTCATCATAATATAGTACCTTTATCGATGTGAATTTTCGCATGAAAACATATACATACAATATCAATGAAAAAACAAATCTTTACCATTATTTTATTAGCATGTTCATTTATGGCATCGATGGCGCAAATTGCTTATCATGATGCTGCACAATTTCCTTTGTTGGGAAAAGGGGTTCAGGAGAGTACAAATCGTTATTGCCGGCTTCCTGACTCTTTGAAAAATATGATAAGAAAGCCTTTATGGAATTTAGGATGCAATAGTGCAGGCATGGCAGTGAGGTTCAGCTCTAATTCCTCTAAAATAGCTGCCAAATGGAGTTGTGAATTTTTATGTAACATGAATCATATGACTGCAACCGGAATAAGGGGCTTAGACTTGTATTGCATGCTACCCGACAGCACATGGACTTTTGTGGGTAGCGCACGTCCGCGTGTAGGAGAAAAAGATAATTCGGTGACTATAATATCCGATATGGAGCCGATTGAACGCGAGTATATGCTGTATTTATCCCTCTATGATGGAGTCAATTCACTTCAGATAGGAGTTGATTCCTTGGCTAATATATCAGTTCCTAAAATAAATCTTCCCGAAAAATCCAATCCAATCGTATTTTATGGAACCAGCATAATGCAGGGTGGATGTGCATCACGTCCCGGGATGTGCCACACCAATATATTATCGAGGTGGCTCAATCGTGAAGTGTTCAACTTCGGATTTAGCGGTAATGCTCACCTTGATCTTGAGATAGCCGATGTGGTAGGCTCTATACCGGCAGCCTTGATAATTCTCGATTTTGTTCCTAATACTACCGTGGAGAAGATGGACAGCCTAATGGTGAAGTTTTATCATAGAATCCGAGCAAAACAGCCTACTGTACCTATTATGTTTATTGAGAATCCTATGTTTCCGCACATGAGGTTCAATAATAAGACAAATAAAAGCATTACCGAGAGAAACAAAGCTTTGAGAAGAAACTACAGTACTTTGGTCGCTTCCGGAGAAAAGAATATTTATTATCTTGAGGGCAATAATATACTCGGCAATGATTCAGAAGCTACCGTAGATGGTGATCATTTTACCGATTTGGGATTTTTGCGCTATTCTCAATTGCTATATCCTTTAATTAAAGGAGTAGCCAAATAAACGTTATTTCACCGGTTGTAATATCCATGCCTCGATAGGTAGGGGAAAAGGAATATTTTTCTTAATATTCCCCACATATGTAGCAGCCTCTTCGAGCGTGGCACAATTTTTTGCGATTACCAAGTATTCCTCGTCACGATTGGCGAGGATTACAGGTTTAAATCCGGTATCAAGTAATCGTTTATGAAATTTGCGAGCATTGAAAATTTGCTTGAATTGTCCTACCACGACCCCATAATTCATCAATTCGGGGGCAGAGTTGTCCACTATACGCACATATTCACTCTTCACCCTGACAGAATCGTTGCCGATACCTATTTTTTTGCCGAGTTTTTCTTCGTTAATTTTATTTAGAGTCAAATCATCAAGTCCACCTGTGTCAGCCTTAACAGCGCTTTCGTAGGCAGCGCGATAATTTTTCTCGCTGGTTTTGCATGAATAAGAGCCAAGCATGAGCAGGCAATATGCAATTATAATAGTTTTCTTCATGACTGATATATATATTTTAGTGATAATTATTGCAAATTTCTTACAGCAGCATCCAATTGGCTCAGAGCTTTCATAATTACGCTTTTAGGCGATGCAATATTAAGACGCATGAATCCTTCACCCGCTTTTCCGAACATAATGCCGTTGTTAAGTCCTAATCCGGCTTTGTTTACAAACAAGTCTACTAATTCGGGTTGAGAAAGTCCTAATTCTCTACAATCAAGCCATATCAAGAATGATGCTTCAGGGCGAATAGGTTTTATTGCTTTTATATTTTCAGCACAGTATTCCTCTACGGCTTCAATATTACCTTCCATATATTTTTTTGCCTGCTGCAACCATTCTGCACCATGTGTATATGCAGTTTCTGTGGCAATTGTTGATAGAAAGCATGTGTCATTAAATTCATTGCATGTGAGCCAATTGAAAAAACTGTCGCGTAGCTCTTTGTTTTTTATTACACACCATGCACTCACAATGCCGGGAATGTTGAATGTCTTAGATGGCGCACCGAGAGTTATGGATATAGCTGCTGCATCTTCACTTACTGTGGCAAAAGGTAAGTGCTTATTGCCGAATAAAGCCAAGTCGGCATGTATCTCATCGCTTATAACCAATGTGCCATGCTTGCGACACATTGATGCAATTTTACGCAATGAATCTATATCCCATGCGATTCCGATTGGATTATGAGGATTGCACAACACGAATATTCGAGGTTTTTGTTCTGTGAGTATTTGCTCGAATCCCTCGAAATCCATTTCATATTTGCCATCCTTTTCCTTTAGCTGATTATTGGCTACAACACAGCCGTTTCCCTCTATCACCATTTTAAATGGGTGATATACTGGTTGCTGTATTACAATCACATCGCCCGGTTTGGTGAAATAATTGATTGCCATTGCAAATCCTTTCATTACACCCGGAACATAAGTAAGCTCATCTTTACTTACCTCGAATTGGTGCGTATTCTTAAGCCATGATATAATTGAATTCCAAAAGCTATCAGGTGGTAGTGAGTATCCATATACTTTATGATTTAATCTGCCTTGCATTGCCTCCACTACTTCGTGACACACTTCGAAATCCATATCTGCTACCCATAGTGGTATAATATCATCTCTTTTTTCTCCGCATGTAAATCCATCGGTCTTAAATGCATTTGTTCCTTTTCGGTCTATAATATTGTCAAAGTTGTATTTATTCATTTGTGATGATTGTTGATTTTCCTACAAAATTACATTATTTTCATAAGTGGACAACAGAATAACCTGCTTTTTTCGGAATGTGTCATATATATATCAAAATATGTTAATATATGCCTGGTGTATTATATTTCAAGGGGGTTTAAAGTGCTTGATGTGTTAAAAATAGTGCTGTTTTGTAATTAACTATAGTTAAAGATATTGTTAAAGGGAATATTTACATCGAAAAAAGCAAAATAATCAAAAAATATATATTTAATTTGCGTTCATATATATAACACTTTTGTTGTTGTAACGATGATTCACGAGAAGATATAAATTGACAGAGACCCTATGTAACCTGTTGGTTAGTTTAGTAACCCCTAAGGACAACGCTTTGATATGACGTTGAGAACTTCTGGCGGGTAAAATACGTTGGGATAGTCTACGATATTAATGATAAAAGCCGTGAAACGTTTGTGTTCTCAATAATGATTGAAATATATAGATAAAAGAATATTAATGTAAACCCAATGTAAAACTAAAAAAACTCTTGCATGAAGAACATTTGTTTTCAGATGAATCGGAAGACGTGGCTCACTCTGCTATTGGCATTTTGCCTCTCCCTTCCCGCTTTAGCACAGAAAATCGCTGTACAAGGTACAGTAGTTGATGCAGCCGGCGAGCCCTTAATTGGGGCAAGCGTAATGCCTCAAGGCACTACTTATGGTACTGCAACAGACTTCGATGGAAAATTTCGCATCGAGGTAGCTCCTAATGCCACTCTTGTGGTTTCCTATGTGGGGTATACGACACAAAATGTCCCTGTTGATGGTCGTACCCAAATCAAAATCGAACTTAAGGATAGCTCAATCAATCTTGATGAAGTAGTAGCTATCGGTTATGGTGTGGTTAAAAAATCAGATGCCACAGGATCGGTGTCGATGGTAAAACCAAGTGAAGTACAAGCAGGACTTGCCACCTCAGCGCAAGATCTTCTTGTAGGTCAAACTCCGGGTGTGGTAGTAACTACCAATGGTGGTCAGCCAGAAGGTGGCGGTAAAATCCGTATTCGTGGGGGATCATCACTTAATGCAAGCAACGACCCACTTATCGTAATCGATGGTGTGCCTTTGGATAACACAAGCGTGCAAGGTATGAGCAATCCTCTTGCAATGATCGCACCCGATAATATCGAAAGCATGGCAGTCCTTAAAGATGCTTCTGCAACAGCTATCTTCGGTTCTCGCGCTTCCAATGGTGTAATTATCGTTACTACCAAGAAAGGTGCATTAGGAAATGGACGCCCTCAAGTTAATTTCTCTGCAAACATGTATGTAAATACAGCTCGCAAGACATGGAAAGTGCTTGATGCTACTCAATATTCAGGTATTGTAAAAGATTACTTTGGCGCAGATAGCGATGCTGCTAAAAATCTTAGCACATCATCGACTAATTGGCAAGACCAAGTGCTTCGCACCACAGTTTCAAGTGATTATAACTTGAGTATCGGTGGGGGACTCGGAGGTTGGTTGCCTTATCGTGTAGCATTAACATATACCAACAATAATGGTATCCTCAAAACATCTGCAATGGATCGTTTCACAGCCGGTATTAACCTTACTCCTAAATTCTTCAATGGATTGTTGAGTGTTAATGCCAATGTAAAGGGATATTATTTCAGAAATAAATTTGCTGACGAAGGTTCTGTCGGCGCAGCTTTGGCATTTGATCCCACACGTTCGTTATATACCAATTATAATATGGGTAGCGGATATAAAGGTAAATCTCTTTTCAATGGATACACAACATGGATGAATGGTACTGTTTTCAATGACAATAGTACAATAAATCCTCTTGCCCTTCTCGAAAACAGAGATAATAACGCTGATGTGTGGCGTAGCAACGGAAACTTGCAACTTGACTATGCGTTGCATTTCCTTCCCGACTTGCATGTAAACCTTAATCTTGGTTATGATGTAAGCCGCACAATCGAGCACAATATTATTGCTCAAAACTCTCCAATGGCTTGGAAGGGTAATTATAAAGATGGTGCAGGTGCAGATGAACGCAAATATCAATTCAAGAGCAATACTCTTCTTGACTTCTATTTGAACTATCGCAAGGATTTCGATGCAATTGCATCCAATTTGGATGTAACTGCCGGTTACTCTTGGCAACGTTTTTATGCCGAAGGCAATAACAACGGTACAATGTTTACGACACTCGGATACAACCCAATTACATTAAACGAAGGTGTCTATGGATTGACAGAAAATGAAAAAACTGCTGATCGTATAGGAACTCCATACACAAAAAGTTCTGAATGGAAAAACCACCTCCAATTGCTTTCATTCTTCGGTCGTGTAAATTATGCATATAAGAATCGTTATCTTTTGACATTCACAATGCGTGCCGATGCATCTTCTCGTTTTGCTAAAGAAAACCGTTGGGGATGGTTCCCATCTGTAGCTCTTGGTTGGAAAGTTACCGACGAAGCATTTATGGAAAGTGTACGTGAGGTAATGAATGAATTGAAACTTCGTGCCGGTTATGGTGTGACAGGACAACAAGATATAGCAAGCTATTTCCCATATCTTGCAATATATCAATCATCCGTTCAAGGTTCTTATTATCCTTACGTAGATGGTAAGCCCGGATATGGTTCTACACTTTATCCACAAGGATATAATCCTAATTTGAAGTGGGAAGAAACCACAACATGGAATGCCGGTGTGGATGTAGCGTTCCTTAATAATCGTATTACAGCATCTCTTGATTATTATTTCCGCAAAACAAATGACCTACTTGCGAATGTGCCGGTAGCTCCCGGTAGTGCTACAACCAACTATCTTGATAAAAACATCGGTACATTGGAAAATCGTGGTGTTGAATTCTCGATTAATGCAAAGCCTATTGTTACTCCTGATTTTACATGGTCGGTGGGTTATAATATTGCATGGAATGAAAATAAAATCACGGAACTTCCAGGTGTAGATGTTATTCATGTTGAGGGTATTCAAGGAGCAACAGGTAACAATGTTCAAGCTCATAAAGTAGGTTATCCTGCAAATTCATTCTTGTTGTACGAACAAGTATATGACAAAGCCGGATTCCCTATTGAAGGTCAATTTGTGGATCAAAATGGTGATGGTGTAATCAATGATAACGACCTTAGATTGCGTCATAGCAGAGATCCTAAGGTTACAATGTCGTTCAATACCACATTAAATTATAAGAATTGGGATTTCGGATTTGCTCTTCGCGCTAACATCGGTAACTATCTTTACAATAACGTGTTGTCACAACGCACTACAAAGGCAAACTTGTTCAAAAACTCTAATTTGAGCAATATGGTAGAAAATGATTTCTATTTTGATGGAACACTATCTACTCAAAATCTTTATTTGAGCGACTATTGGTTGAGAAACGCAAGTTTCTTACGTTGTGATAATATTACTCTTGGTTACACTTGGAGTAATTTATTGAAGGATCAATTGAGACTTCGTCTTTATGGCGCAGTTCAAAATCCTTTCGTGATCACAAAATACAATGGTGTTGATCCTGAGGTATATAGTGGTGTTGACAACAATATCTATCCACGTCCTGTGACTTTCTCACTTGGTGTAGTGGCTACATTCTAATTAACCTATAACAATCATTTATTGTATGAAATCATATATAAATAAAATATTTTCAGTATTATGCGTGGCACTTGCTTTGAGCATGTCTTCATGTATAAATGATTTGGATCTTACTCCAAACGATCCAAATCAGATTACCGGCGGTAATCTGAAACCGGAAGACCTTGCGCAGGTTTTCGCTAAATGCTACTCAAGCTTGGCGGTGGCAGGACAAAACGGACCCGATGGCGCTTCTGACATTTCAGGTCTTGATGGCGGAACAAGCCAATATACTCGTGCCATATACATGATGAACGAATTTACTACCGATGAAACAAAATGGATTTGGCCTGATGCCGGTGTATTCGATCTTGTTACAAATACTTGGGGAGCAAATAACCCTAATATTTACGGTACATATAGCCGTTTATTCGTTCATATTGCGGTATGTAATGACTTCCTGAAACTCACAGGAGGAACAGCCGATCCCACAGTTCAACAATATCGTCTTGAAGCTCGCGCACTTCGTGCAATGAGTTATTATCATGTGATCGATTTATTCGGTAACGGTGGTTTTATCGATGAAAACGGTGTGGGAAGCAGTCCAGTGCAAAAACCTCGTGCAGATCTTTATGCATGGCTTGTAACCGAATTGAAGGATATTGCTGCAGCAATGCCTACTACTACTCCAATATACGGACGCGTAGGTATCGATGGTGTAGAAGCTCTTCTTGCCCGTACATATCTTAATGCAAAAGTATACACCAATGGAGCTGTAGACGGATATGCCGATTGTGCGGCTACTTGCGAGAGAATAATTGCACGTCACCAAGGTGGTGGTTTCCAAGGTTCGGGTCTTGCAGCGCATTATCTATATGTATTCTGTGGAAGCAATAATGTATATATGCCCGGTGGTGGAAATACAGCTGAAAATGAAATACTTTGGGGTATTCCTTTTGATAGTGACTATATCAAAACTTATGGAGGTTCTATGTTCCTTTGCGCAGCAAACTTGAAGAATATGACATGGGCTGAAAACGACGCTTATATGAATGCTGCCGATTATGGGATGGCTGCACAGTGGGGTTGTATGCATGCAACAGCACAATTTGCCGACAAATTCCAAGATAATGCAAATGATGTGCGTTGGTCTATGTGGTGCAAGGAAGATAATGGATTTATTAAGGAAAATACCGGATTCTCTAATTTTACTGATGGATATGGAGTAGTGAAATTCACTAATCTATTAGCCGGAACAGATGGAAAATGGGATGTGACCTCAGAACCAGGACGAGCTGAGCCATTCCCTGACACCGACCTTCCATTGATTCGTCTTGCTGATGTATATCTAATGTATGCTGAAAGTAATATCGTAGGTGGAGCAGGCAATTCAGCAACAGCACTTACCTATGTAAATTATGTTCGTAATCGCGCTAATGCCGGAGCTTGGACAGCAGCCGACATGACTGCCGATAATATTCTTGACGAACGTTGCCGTGAATTGTATTGGGAAAATGTGCGTCGCACAGACCTTATACGTTTCGGTAAATTTACAGGTGGTAAATATATTTGGAACTGGAAAGGCAATACAAATCCTGGCAAGAGCATCGAAGCTTATCGTGATTTGTTCCCAATTCCATCAAATGTTATTGCAGTTCAGCCTGATTTCAAGCAGAACCCCGGTTATTAATAATCACATTAAAACAAGATTAGTAATATGAAAAAATTTAGTTATATAATTTTCAGTCTTATAGGAATTCTATTTGCCACTGCGTCATGTGATAGCCCTATGGACGAAAATCCGGTGTTAAAGACACCTACAAAATTTGTTCTAAATACTCCGGCTCTTGCCGACCAGTATGTACAACTTTCCCCTACTGGCACAGTAAATCTCACTTTCTCGCAACCTGATTATGGTTTTGCCGCGATTGCTGATTACTTTGCACAAATTTCTCTAACAGAGGATTTCAAAGAATTTGTAGAGGTAAATTCAGAACCATCTCATTTATGTGATATGGATGTGTCGTCTGCAAATATTGCCGAGGGTATATGTAAACTTCGTGGAATAACCACCGAAGAGGGTTACACCGATGAACCTGCTCGCGAAGTATATTTCAGAATCCGTTCTACAATTAAAAATGCGGATGTAGAACAGAGCACTATTTTATCAAATGTAGTGAAAATGAACAAAATAAAAGGCTACTTCGCGTTGAAACTACCGGGATATATTTATCTTGTGGGAGAACCTGAAGGTTGGGCTGGTCCTACAGCCGGCAACAAGGCTCACTATGATGAATGGCGTTTGTTTGAATCAACAGATGCAGTCGGAAGCAAAATATATTCAGCTGAATTTGATATTCCTGCTGATAAAGCAAGTTTCCGTTTCTATACAGCTTTGACCGGTTGGGATGCTGATTCTTATGGTAGCCAAGAAGAGGATAATCCTCTTGATTTTGAATTTGATGCAGATGGAGTATATGTAGGTCCTATCGTTAAGGGTAAAGGGTCATTACGTTTCCCATCATGGACAGGAGGCAAGATGTTGATTACTGTGGATATGGCTAAAGCATCTAAGATGACGATTTCAATTAAGCCAGTTAAATAATTAAATAGATTGCTCGAAATTGACAATTATTATAACACTCATAGCTCTCGGCGCAAAATTATGATTATTTGCGCCGTAGAGAATGGGTAAAAAACTTTCAAAACTGAAATATATGAAGAAATTTAGCATATTTTTAATTGCGGCTCTTTGTCTTGGACTTGCTTCTTGTGAAGATAAATGGACAGAAGCTACTCCGCAGACTAATCCTCAAGAGCCTATTATGTCGGCTGATGGGGTAACTCTTGCCGACGCTCTCACTGATGCTTTATCATTGAATGAATATAAAGAAGCTCAGAATTCTATCCCAGTACTTACCGTATCTGAGGTGAAAGATCTTCCGGAAGGAAGTGACTTGAAATTTGTGATGCAACTTTCTAAAAGTGAAAACTTCGCTACTTCTCAAAAAGTAGATGTGGCATTTGACGGAAAAACTGCTACAGTTACTTCTGATGATTGGGAAACTGCTCACCTTGCTGAATTAGGACGTAGTCCAAAAGCTAAGGATACCTATATTCGCTTTGAAGTGTATGTAGTGAAAGGTTCTTCAGAAGCTCGTCTTGGCGATCCTGATAAATATTTTGCTGCTAAAAAACTTAGTGTTACTCCATATCCGAGTACATTGATTATCGAAGAAGCATATTACCTTCTCAGTCCAAACGAAGACTTGATTGTGGCTGAAGCCATCAAGTTCAATCACACTGGCGATATATATGATAATCCGATATTTACCATTAAGGTGGATATAAGCAAAGAGCAAGCTGCCACAGGTTGGTGGTGGAAGATAGTGCCCGAATCAACATATAAAACAGGTAATTGGGTAAATGCTCCTTATTCTCAATATGGGGTTGCCGAAAATGGTAGCGAAGAGATGGCTGGAAAACTATTGGCAAAAACTGCTGATTTTGAACCGGGAGCAGGATGCTTAAAGACGGGTGGTCAGTTATTGCTCACAATAAATATTGAAGCTGGCACCTATGAATTTACTTCTGCTGTGGATTTCCTTTATACACCAGGAAATTCTAACGATTGGAATCAAGGAGCTTCTCAAATGTTGCGTACTACAAACTATGCAGAATACGAAGGATATGCTCACCTTAATGGTAGCTTCAAGTTTACCAATGCTCCTGACTGGGATCATTTAAACTATGGTTCTACTGGCGATGCAGGTAAACTTACTACTGATCCAAGTGCAGGAAACATCGAAGCTGCAACAGACGGTCTGTATTATTGCACCGTTAATACATCTGCGCTTACATATTCTATTGCTGCTATTACCACATTTGGTTTGATTGGTGATGCCACAGAAGGAGGATGGGATGCTTCAACTGCACTTCAACCCTCTGCCGATTTCTTGATATGGACAGGAACTGCAAAATTAAAAGGATCGGGCGAGTTTAAATTCCGTGCCAATAATGGTTGGGATATTAATGTAGGAGGTAGCCTTTCTGACCTTACACAAGGTGGATCAAATATAGCTACTCCGGGTGAAGGTACATATTCGGTTACTTTAGATTTTTCTAAATTACCTTATACTGCAACTTTAGTGAAACAATAATGTAGGATCTTAGGATTTCCTATAGCAATACTTGATATGGCTGTTCCAATAATAGGAACAGCCATATCTTTTTCATTCC
>CAZYEO010000024.1:0-21472 GCA_964646495.1 uncultured Muribaculaceae bacterium | reverse complement strand
CCAAAGTTACTCGGCCTTTTCTTACCAATTGTTGAATTGTAGGCATCTTAGTTCTTTTTTGTTTGCTTTATAATTAATACTAAATTTATTCTTTTTATTCATGATTTGCGCCAAAAAATTCACCCAAACCATCACCAAATCAATAACTTAGTGATAATCAGGAGTATTTTAAGGCTCAAAAACTTTGCAAAGATAACAACTAATTGGCTTTCTACCAAATGTTTTTACCTCTACAATCGCATTTTATGACCTTTTAAATAGACTTATCGGTATAAATATACCTTCAAAGGCAACAGAACGGCACAAATTCACCTTGCGTTAAATATTTTTAATATCTTTTAACAGCAATCCCGCTTTATCTTTTTCAGAGAGCACACACTCCTCACGCGCAACCCTCCAGTCTATACCAAGCTCTGAATCATCAAAAAGCAATGTTGCCTCGCTATGTGGTGCATAATGATTATCAATCTTGTATTGAAACTGTGCAACGTCGCTAAGCACTACAAAACCATGAGCAAATCCTCGAGGAATAAACAGTTGTAGTCCGTTTTCCTGACTCAGCTCCACTGCCACATGCTGTCCATAGGTAGCAGAATCGCTACGTAGATCTACAGCAACATCAAGCACGCACCCCATCGACACTCTAACAAGTTTCGCCTGAGAATGCTCCCCACGCTGGAAATGCAAGCCGCGAAGCACCCCCCTACTCGATACCGACTCATTATCTTGAATAAAACGTACGCCAGGTATGTGCACTTCAAATTCACTCTGCTTAAACACCTCACAGAAATACCCACGCTCATCACCCCAACGGTGTGGCTCTATCACAAACACACCTTTTATATATTGTTCTTTAAATTCCATCAAATTGAATTTTTCAATTTACATTCAAATCCTAAATTCACAAAATTACAATATTTCTCTATATAATATAAGGTGTAATCGCATTTATTTACGATTAAAATATATGGAGATATATCTGTTTTCATTTTTACTCGTTATATTTGTAGGCTAAAATTCAATTTTGTATGAAAAATATCATTCTTTTTGATGATGAGAACGTGCGCGAAGACTTATTGCCCTTATCATTTACGAGACCCGTATCAAATATTCGATTCGGCATATCTACTATAAGGGAAAAATGGGAGCGTGAATTTCCAGATGCTATCATTTCCTACCTCACTACATCTTATTTAAAGCCAAAATTCCATATAGCCAAATCCGATAAATCCATTTATATATTGGGGAACGTGTGTCCTAACAATGAGCTTGTGGGTTTAATCAATGAAATACAAGAAAGAACCGGGATTTTCTACAACGACTTTTTAATTGCATATCATGGTTGTGCATCCGACTTTAAAAACAAAAAAATATCTGCAAGAATTGATTTATCGAAAGAACCACTTGCAATATGGATGCTATATGATATTTTCATGAAGAATGATGAAGCTCTGTATCTTGACTACAAATCTATCACCGCCGGAAGGATATCTCAACCACTCAGCAACACCAATACGATAATCGGAAATCCTCGTTTCGAGGATGGGTCTCCAAAAATTTTCCTCGAACCGGGAGCCAGAATTGAAGGTTCTTTTCTCAATGTAAACAATGGAGTGATTTACATCGGAAAAAATGCAGAGGTAATGGAAGGGTGTGCGATACGCTCTTCGTTTGCTGCCGCCGAACATGCTGTAGTAAACATGGGAACTAAAATATATGGAGCCACTACAATAGGTCCTTACTGCAAAGTCGGAGGAGAGCTTAACAATGTAATGATGATAGGATACAGCAACAAGGCTCACGATGGATTCCTCGGTAATGCCGTAATAGGTGAATGGTGTAATTTGGGTGCAGGATGTGTGGCATCCAACCTTAAAAACGATTATACCGAAATAAAACTATGGAATTACAAAGAACATCGTTTTCTCAGAACCGGTCTTCAGTTTTGTGGTTTAATAATGGGGGATCATTCAAAGGCAGGAATAAACACGATGTTTAACACTGCTACGGTAATAGGCGTAGGAGTCAATGTTCATGGCACAGGATTTCCTCGAAATTTCGTTGCATCTTTCTCCGAGGGGAGCACTGCCGGATTTTCCGATGTACCTCTAACCAAATTCTTCAGCATTGCCGAGCGTATGATGGCTCGCAGAAATGTGGAGTTGAGCGAAATAGATCGAAGGATATTTGAGGCGATTTATACTATAGCAGATGCTTATAAATAAAACACGAGGATGTTCTGGCAAATTCCAAAACATCCTCGTATTTTATGTGTATGATAATAATTTTGTCACATGATCTGAAACAAAACAATTTTTATTTTACAGCATCAACCAACTCAGCACCGGCTTTAAACTTCACAGCTTTACGTGCAGGAATCTGAATTTTTTCTTTAGTTCTTGGATTCAGCCCTGTACGAGCGCTTTTTTCTGTAATAGAAAATGTCCCAAATCCAATCAAAGCTACTTTGTCTTCTTTTGCAAGGGCAGCTGTGATAGCATTAATTGTTGCATCTAATGCAGCTTTTGCATCAACTTTTGTTAATTTAGCATTTTCAGCAATAGCGTTTACTAAGTCCGTCTTGTTCATAATGATTTAAATTTAGATTTATGGTGTATATTTATTTCTCGCAAATATAAACGTTTTATTCATAAAAACAAAAATAATATTCAATTTTTATTTATAAATATCTTTTCATTAATGTGATATAAATATTTTTGCTTCAATAATCAATATTTTTGCGTAAATTTGTACTTCATTTGTTATACATTCATGGCAAATTATTTTATTCATTTAGACAATAAATAATTATTTACACATGCTTCAACAACGCGGATCATTTTGGTCGTCGATTCCACCGGTCACCAAAAATCTTATAATTATAAATTTCTTAATGTGGTTAGGGGCTATCATATTGCCCAACGCTTTAAATTTGGATTGTGTCAAATATTTAGGATTGCACTATTGGAGTGCAAGTGATTTCAACCCGGCACAATTGGTGAGCTACATGTTTATGCACGATACGCAAGGATTGGGGCATATATTTTTCAACATGTTTTCATTGTTTATATTTGGCAGAGTGCTCGAGCAGGTGTGGGGAGGAAAGCGTTTCCTTTTCTACTATCTTTCAACCGGAATAGGTGCGGCGATAGTGCAAGAATTAGTATGGATGTATTCTCTAAGCGACATACTTGCCCTTGCCGATAATGATCTTATCAATATAGGAAGCGAAACAATCACTAAGAGCGTATTACTCAACAAAGTAATTACTGTAGGAGCTTCAGGTGCTGTATTTGGAATTTTATTGGCATTCGGAATGATGTTTCCCAATGCTCCTATGTATATCATGTTTATCCCCGTCCCTATTAAGGCAAAATATCTTGTAATAGGCTATGGAGCAATAGAATTGTTCTTTGGTGTTAGCGGTACGATGACAAGTGTAGCACATTTTGCACACTTAGGGGGGATGTTATTCGGATTTTTAATAATTTGGTATTGGAAGAAAAAAGGAATATTGGGTGGCAAATATTATTAATGACATAAAGAAGCATTTTAATGCAGGTTCTATATTGATGAAAATAATTTACATCAATATAGCTATTTTCATTGCCATAAAACTTGTGGCTGTCATTTTGATGCTTTTCAACGTAGAATCTTCACAGTTTTTACAATATTTACAACTCCCGGCGTCTATCCCCCTACTGATAAAAAGGGGGTGGACTCTATTTACATACATGTTTGTGCAGTATGATTTCTTTCATATCCTGTTCAACATGCTATGGCTATATTGGTTTGGCGTAATATTCAATCTGTATTTCTATCCTAAACAATTGCTTGGATTATATATCACCGGTGGCTTGGGCGGCGCATTTCTTTATATTGCTGCCTACAACGTACTACCTCACTTCGAACATATAGCTCCGGTATCCTATCTGATTGGTGCATCGGCATCGGTAATCGCAATAGTGGTGGCAACAGCCATGCGAGCACCCGACTATAAAGTAGGGCTATTGTTTTTAGGCTCAGTGTCATTGAAATGGATTGCAATTGTAACAATTCTCATTGATGTTTTGAGCATAGATTCTGCAAATTCAGGGGGACACATAGCACATATAGGAGGAGCTTTGGTGGGATTATCATTTGCTCTATTATATAGGCATGGTATAGATATTACCAAGTGGTTCAATCCCATAGGTAATTTTCTTGTTAATACCGGTAAGCGCAAAATCAAAATCCCAAAATTTCAGACTAAGAAACGTACATCTTCGTCAACATCAACACACACTTCGCACTCAACACCCAAAGGCAATATGGCTGAAATGGATGCAATTTTAGACAAAATAAAAAAATCCGGCTACAAATCATTGAGTTCTGAGGAGAAAAAAAGATTATTTGAAGTTTCAAAAGAGAAATAGATGAAAAGAAATGGAAATAAGAATCCACTGATTATATTTATGCTTTCGGGAGCAGTTATCGGTACAATACTGGTTGCCATTGCGATGTTTGTCACTGCATACAGTGGCATGGCTAATCCATTGCAAAGCTCGTATTTTGCTATTCTTGTAATGTGCTTCCCTATCGCACTTATTCTTAATACTTGTACTCTAATATTTTGGATAATATTACGCAAGTGGAAAATTGCCATTATTCCTACAGTTGCCACATTGGGATGTCTTGGACCTATCTTCACGCTATTCCCTATGAATATTTTCCATGAAAAGGCTACAGACGTTACACGAAAAACGGAATTTAAGTTATTGACCTACAACATCATGAACTTCATTGATTTCGAGGGGAAAAAAAATGAATATAATCGTACCCTGCAATATATACTCGATGTAAATGCCGATATAGTATGCCTCCAAGAATGCGACTCACTCCGACCTTCAACAGAATACAACATATCTATAGATGAGATAGATTCATTGCTTTCTCGATATCCCAATCATATAATAGGCAAACGTGACGTAACTATTCTCTCCAAGCAACCTATTAAGAAAACAGATATTGACCCACCTGTAGTAGATGGCTGCGATTGCGATGCGTATCAAGTGATTATCCACGATACACCCATCACAATCGTTAATGTTCATCTGGAATCAATAGGATTGACATCGACCGACAAAGAGTTGTATTATAAATTAACATCAATCCAAGAAACCGATATAAATATAGACCAAGCCAAAGATCAAATAAGAGCCGTAAGAAATAAATTATTTCCCAAGCTCTCAGAAGCATTTAGACAGCGTGCCCGACAAGCACAAGCAATACGTCGATTTCTTGATAAGATTGACGGAAATGTGATATTATGTGGCGATTTCAACGACATACCCGGCTCTTATGCCTACAGACTTATAAAAGGGAATCTTACAGATGCATATTGCCAAACAGCATTTTTTCCCACTATCACATATCACGCCAATAGATTTT
The DNA here is from genome assembly GCA_964646495.1 of uncultured Muribaculaceae bacterium. GTDB lineage: Bacteria > Bacteroidota > Bacteroidia > Bacteroidales > Muribaculaceae > HGM05232. Next base: position 16,042 of record CAZYEO010000024.1, on the reverse strand, counting down.
ATTTCAAAATAGACCAGATTTTCTATGGCGGAAATATTAAAGCTATTGATGTAACAAGAGGAAATATACCAAGCAGCGACCACTATCCCCTCTTGGCTACATTCTACACAAAACAATAAAACAACACTCTAAATATAGTAATATATGAAACATTCATTATTAAAACTCGCGGCAGGATGTGCCGTAGGAATTATGACATTTAACATGACAGCAGCTCCAAAGGAAGCTAAAAATCCTTTTTTTGTGGAATACGCCACAGAATTTAGTATTCCGCCATTTGAACAGATAAAATATGAGCATTATCTACCTGCTATCAAGGAGGGTATCGCTCAAAACAAAGCAGAAATCAACGCTATAGTGAAAAATTCTGCGGCTCCAACTTTTGAGAATACAATCCTTGCCATGGACAATAGTGGTAAGCTTCTTGAAAAAGTAGGATTAGTATTCGGTGCTCTAACCGAATCAATGAACAGCACTGAAATGGAAGAAATTGCTAACGTTGCTTATCCTTTATTGGCAGCTCACGGCGATGAAATTTCTATGAATGCTGACCTGTTTAAGCGTGTAAAAACCATTTATGACAAGAAATCTAAATTGGGACTAACCAAAGCACAGGAGAGACTCCTTACCAAAATATACAAACAATTTGTACGCAACGGAGCTCTTCTAAATGCTACAGATAAGGAGGCTTTAAAAGCTATCAACCAACGACTTTCCACCCTGAATCTGGATTTCAGTAGCAACATACTCAAAGAAACAAATCAATGGGAGATGGTGGTTGAAAACGAAGCAGACCTTGCGGGATTGCCTGCTTCAAGCATAGCTGTAGCAGCCGAAGAGGCCGCAGCACGTGGCAAAGCCGGCAAATGGGTATTTACGCTCCATTCCCCCAGTCGCTTACCTCTATTGTCATATGCCGACAATCGCAATCTTCGCGAAAAAATGTATAAAGGCTACACAAGCCTCGCCAGCAACGACAATAAATACAACAATTCAAAGAATATTAATGAAATTGTAAAACTCAGAGCACAAAAAGCTAAATTGCTTGGATTTGATACGTTTGCTGCATATCAAATGGATAATGTTATGGCTAAAACAGTAGAAAATGCTGAAAATCTACTCATGCAGATATGGACACCGGCAATTGCAAAAGCAAAAGAGGAAGTTGCCGACATGCAAAGCTATGCCAAAGCTCACGGACAAAACATCACCATCGAGCCTTGGGATTATTACTATTATGCTGAAAAAGTAAAAAAAGAAAAATTCGACCTTAGCGAAGATGATGTTCGTCCTTATTTCCAATTGGATAGCGTACGCAATGGAATCTTTACTATGGCACAAAAATTATATGGAGTATCATTCACCGAGCTTCCTAATGCTCCAAAGTACCATCCGGAAGTGAAGGTATATGAAGTAAAAGATGCCACAGGCAAGCATGTAGCTGTGTTTATGACAGATTACTTTCCTCGCGCAAGTAAGCGTCAAGGTGCATGGATGAGCGAATTTAAGAGTGCTTCAAATGTTGATGGGAAAGATGAACGTCCTGTAATTTACAATGTTGGAAACTTCTCTAAACCAACTGCTGAAACCCCTTCATTGCTGACTCTTGATGAAGTTGAAACAATGTTTCATGAATTTGGACATGGGTTGCACGGAATGCTCACGCGTGCAAATTATAAAGGACAAAGCGGAACTAATGTTGATCGCGATTTTGTAGAATTGCCTTCTCAAATTCATGAACATTGGGCATTACAACCTGAACTTCTTAAAACCTATGCAAAGCATTACAAAACAGGTGAAGTAATTCCTGACGAATTGATAAACAAGCTTGATGCTTCAGCTAAATTTAATCAAGGTTTTGCAGCTACCGAACTTGTTGGCGCTGCACTCCTCGATATTCAATGGCATAAACTTAATGATGGCAAAGATGTGGATGTAATGGCATTTGAGAAACAAGTAGCTCAAAAATTGGGATTACCCAAAGAGATACAATTCCGCTATCGCAGTCCTTATTTCAAGCATATTTTCGGAAGCGATCAATATGCTTCAGGATACTATACATATCTTTGGGCAGAAGTTTTGGATGCTGACGGTTTTGAATTATTTGAAGAAAAGGGTATTTTTGATCCTGCAACTGCAAAATCTTTCAAGCAAAACATACTTGAAGCCGGAGATAGCGAAGATCCCATGAAACTTTACATAAATTTCAGAGGTCAAGCTCCTACCCCCGAAGCATTGCTTAAAAACCGTGGATTGAAATAATCACACACAAATATCATATATCGGGCTATTCGAGGTAATCTTGAATAGCCCGATTTTTTATAGCCTTAAATTTCCATTGCTTTTTAATCGTTATTTTTTTGCTTTATTGCCGTTTTTTCTGTCATTATCTGTATATTTGTACAAATAAAGTAATATCAGATAAATACATTATATCGAATTAAAATTCACAATGAACGAAGCGAGTTTGAGCCAGCTATACCTCAAGGATACAGCATTTCAGAATCTAATGCAGAAGCGCATTTTTAAGGTGTTACTTATAGCTTCACCCTACGATTCTTTCATGATGGAGGAGGATGGTCGTGTAGAGGAACAGATATACTTTGAATATGTAAGACTCAATCTTAGCTCACCTCCTCGTGTTGCACAAGTAAACGATTACGATTCAGCGCTCAACAAGCTGGCATCCAACCAATTCGACTTAATCATCGCTATGCCGGGTGTGGATATAACAGATACATTCGAGAAAGCAAAAGAGATCAAAATATTATATCCAGATATACCTATCGTGGTACTCACCCCTTTCTCGCGCGAAGTATCTCAGCGAATATCCAAGGAAGACCTTAGCGGAGTCGATTATGTATTTAGTTGGCTCGGAAATGTGGATATTCTCTTAGCTATCATAAAACTGATTGAGGATAAAATGAATGCGGAGAATGATATAGGAAGTGTAGGCGTTCAGCTCATTTTATTAGTTGAGGATTCGGTGAGATTTTATTCATCGATACTCCCTACCCTATATAAATTTCTTCTGCGCCAATCATTGATATTTTCTACCGAAGCACTCAACGAACATGAGCAGATGATGCGCATGCGAGGACGTCCAAAAGTAATGCTTGCTCGCGATTATGAAGAGGCACAACGCATCTACGACCGCTACCAGAAAAATATACTTGGGATTATCTCCGACGTCTCATTCAAACATCACGGAAAAAAGGAAACCGATGCAGGCATTGCATTCGCCAAATATGTGCGTAAAAATGACCCCTATCTACCTATAATAATCCAATCATCCGACTCCGACAATGTCAATAAAGTGCATGAATTCAAGGGGATATTCGTGGATAAAAACTCCAAAAAGCTCCCCTTAGACCTCGGAAGAGCAATAATGGAGAATTTCGGATTTGGAGATTTCATAATAAAAAACCCATCAACGGGAGAAGAGATTCTACGCATTCGCGATCTTAAAGAGTTGCAATATCATATTTTTGATATTCCGGCAGAATCCCTATTATATCACGCATCCTACAATGATATATCACGTTGGTTATATTCCCGTGCTATGTTTCCTCTTGCCGAGGTTATCAAGGCACATCGTTTCCGCGATATAAATGAAGCTCCCGCAGTGCGCCAGCTATTTTTCGATCTTATCGTAAAATATCGCAAAATGAAAAATCGTGGAGTAGTGGCAATATTTCATAAAAATCGTTTCGACCATTATTCCAATTTTGCACGAATCGGGCAAGGTTCATTAGGAGGAAAAGGACGCGGACTCGCTTTTATAGATTCAATAATAAAGAAAAATCCTATATGCGATGATTTCGATGGCGTATCAGTTTCAATTCCTCGCACTGTAGTACTATGTACCGACATATTCGATGAATTTATGGAGGTTAATAACCTCTACCCGGCAGCGTTGTCCGATATTCCGGATGACACGATATTAAAATATTTTCTTCAGGCTCGATTGCCCGAACGACTTATTGAGGACTTTTTTGCACTCTTTGAAGTGGTAGATAAGCCATTTGCAGTTCGTAGTTCAAGCCTACTCGAAGATTCACACTATCAACCATTTGCAGGAATATATTCTACATATATGATTCCACACTTGGATGATAAATACGCCATGCTCGAAATGTTGAGTAATGCCATCAAGGGTGTGTATGCCTCTGTATTTTTTGCTGACAGCAAAGCCTATATGACGGCAACAAGTAATGTTATCGACCAAGAAAAAATGGCAGTAATAATTCAAGAAGTTATAGGTGAAGAGCATAATGAACTCTATTTCCCATCATTTTCGGGCGTAGGTCGCTCACTCAACTATTATCCCATAAATAACGAACAACCCGAGGATGGTGTAGCCGAAATAGCCGTAGGACTTGGTAAATATATAGTAGATGGTGGATTAGCTCTTAGATTCTCGCCTCGACATCCAAATAATGTGTTGCAAACGAGTACCCTCGACCTCGCTTTACGCGACACTCAAACCCGATTCTACGCCCTCGATATAGAAAATCATAATAGTGATTTCAGTGTAGACGACGGATTCAACATAAAAAAAGCCCGAATACAAGATGCCGCATCTACTGGCGCATTGAAGTATATGGTTTCTACTTTTGATGTTTCGGATCAAATGCTACGCGATGGTGAATATGGAGAAGGACGTAGAGTTGTTACATTTGCCAATGTGCTACAACACAAAGTATATCCACTTGCTGAAATAGTGGATTTCATGCTCACTGAGGGGCAAAAAGCAATGGGACGACCAATAGAAATTGAATTTGCCGGCATGATCGACTCCTCTGGGAATATGAAAGGGCAACTATATTGGCTTCAGATTCGCCCAATTGTAGACAGGAAAGAGATGCTCGATGAAAAGGTTATGGAAACCGATGAAGAAAATCTTATTTTGCGTAGCTACACAGCCTTGGGTCATGGTATGATGGACAACATACACAATGTCGTATATGTGCGCCCTGAAAAATTTTCATCGTTCAATAACTCACTAATAGCTCGTGAAATAGAAAAAATAAATCGCGATTTCACTCAAAAAGGAGAAAATTATATTTTAATCGGTCCCGGACGTTGGGGTTCAAGCGACACAGCACTCGGAATACCTGTAAAATGGCCTCATATATCTTCGGCAAAACTCATCGTGGAATCATCCATTCCGGGTTATCGTATTGAGCCAAGCCAAGGAACTCATTTCTTCCAGAACCTTACATCTTTCGGTGTAGGTTATTTCACAGTTGATTCCGGAGCCGGAGATGATAGCATATTTGATGTGAATTATCTTAATGAAATGACTCCTACCTACGAAAGTGATTTTGTGAGAATAGTAAAATTTTCCGCTCCTCTTATTGTAGCCATTAATGGCAAAAAAGGACTCGGAATTGTATTAAAACCTGATAAAAACAATTGATTATGTCCTTTATAAAAAGCCTAAAACGCGCATTCGGGTTCTCTTCGTCTGATGAAGATCTGGATATGACAGAATCTGAACATAGCTCTCTTCAGCCAAATGAAAGAGTGCCATATATAAACCCCTTCAAGAAGGAAACGGCTACCACTATCCAACAGACTACCACGAAAAAGGAACAATTGACAATCACAGAAGAAGAAATTTCCTCTATCACTATTTCCAATGAATTAATGGAAGGGATATTAAATATTATAAATTCTTCGCTCCCTGAATTTATCAGATCCGGTATAGATATTGAAACTGAAAGAAAATATTTTATCGAGACTTTGGAACCGGAATTATTGGCGCATGCTGAGAAAATTAAAGAGGGCGCAGTGTATAGTAATAGCTCTAAATGGGAAACTAAAATCTCAGCTCTAAAAGATAATATTTCATCATTGGAAACCACAATTGAAGAAAATCGTAAACTAATAGCTGACTCTAAATTAGCACAAAGCTCACTCGAACGGCAAAAGCAAGCCCTTTCCGACCGCGTTAAAGATTTGGAGGAAAAGGCTATGAAGGGGGAATCGGAAGTAGAACAGTATATTCTTGAAAATAAAAGCTTACTCAACAAACTTAAAGTATCTCAAGTAAAACTTGATGATGTAGAGTACTTTAAGAATGAAAACTCGCGTTTACAGCAAGAGTTGCAAGAATTAAAGACATCGGGAAATATCGTTGATGCCATATCTGTCGAGAAACATCAAACAGAACTTCTCGAAATAGGAACACAACTCGAAATGAGCAAAGCAATGCTTGAAGATTTTAGAGTTCGCCATGCCGAAAAAGAGCGTGAACTCATCGAAAAAACTAATGATTCGGAAGCATTAAAAATACAACTTGACGAGTTGAAGAAACAAATAGAAGCAAATATATCACCATCGGAAGAGATCAAAGAAAAAGATGTTGAGATTAGTGATCTTCATGCTAAGATAAAAATATACTCAGTTGAATTGGAAGCTGCTCAATCCGAACTTGAACAAGCCAATGAAGCCTTGGAAGTCGTAGCTGAGGTAGAAGCACAACTTGAGAAAGTAGAGGAAATGAAGCAGAAAAAAGATGCTAAAATTGCCTCACTCACCGAAAAATTAATAATTCGCGATCAAGAAATCAATGATCTTAAAAATGAAATAGGAACATTGAAAGACACTATTGAACAGAATCTTATCGACTATGCCCAAAATATTCAGAATATCAAACCGGCAACACCCCCGGCAAGGACTCGAGTAGCATCCACAGGAAATACCGAGGTCTGGGATATGACAGTTTTAGATGATGATCTTATAGCCAAAGAAGCTCCGGCTGTCGAATATAATGCAGGAAAGCCATCGGTGGAGGAACAGGAAGAGAATAATAGCCCAGTTTTTTCGGCAATTGACAATTCTGATGAAGATTGGCTTATATCACCAGCTTTTGAAGATATTTTCATGAAAGATCCGGATCCGGAACCCGAAGTAATAATCGAGACTAAACCAAAACCTTTTATAGACGACTCTGCTCAATTATCCTTATTCTGAAAAAATAAGAATTGGTTTAAAAAATATAAGGCTGTCTCACGACAGCCATTATATTGTAAACCTTAAAAATCTAATCCTATGAAAAAACTTGTCCAAAAGTACTATTATATTTTATTCGAAGCAAATAATCTGTTAAAATAATGCCTAAATTAACCATACGCTTGTTAAAACGAGCGAGAATTTTAGCATATTCGGAATTTAAGACCACTTTTTGGTCATTCCGTCCTCTTTAATTCTGTTCTCTATCATATAACACACAAAATTAAATTTTTATTTGCCCCATCAATATATTTACACATTTTTCACAGAATCGCAAAGACTTATCAATTTGTTACTTTCATTCTTCTCCAGATACACCTCGGAATCAAACTCCAACCGAATACCATTATTGCATATCGCCAATCGATCACTACCACCCTCTTCTTTTTCAATGTTTTCGTCACAATAGAACGTGCTACTTTAACAGGGTCGAGAAGCATAGGATATGTCTTACTATCAGCCAATAGATCGGTTTTTACAAATCCGGGACGAATATCCGTAAACTTAATGGGAAGATTTTTAATGTATGCCAATTGTTCGAGAGCATCAATATACGTATTTTGATAACGCTTAGTGGCACTATACGATGCTGCAACCCCTAATCCTTTGGTTCCGGCAATAGATGATACAACGGCTATATGTCCCGGCTTTCCTGACTTTTTAAAATAGTCGAAAGCTGTATCCACAATTCGAGTGAAACCCATTACATTGGTTTCTATGGTGTAACGTTCAATATCAAAGTCCAAATCGGGATTCTGCTTGCCAACACCTGATACCAAGAATATCAGATCAATTCCTCCTAATTTATCAATAAAACCATTGAGTTTATCAGCTGCTTTTTCGTCGGTAATATCGAGCGATAAAATATCAACCATCCCATCTGTTTCATTTTTCAACGATTCAAGAAGGTTCACTCTACGCCCGGCAGCCCCGACTTTCCACCCTCGTTTTACAAATTCCAACGCCATTTCGCGCCCAATTCCTGATGTTGCTCCTACGATTATTACTTTTTTCATGCAATTAATTTATACAGAAAGCCATTTATGAATATCTTTAATTTCAATCCCCTTACGCCTTGCATAATCGGCACGCTGATCCTCTCCTATCCGACCTATATGAAAATATTTACTATCGGGATGCGAAATCATCACCCCGCAAGTACTTGCTGCTGGCGACATAGCTCCATTATCCGTGACATTGATTCCAATCTCTTTTAGGTCAAGAAGTGCATCTATATCAAACATTAAAGATTGATCGGGAAGTGACGGATACCCCACAGCAGGACGAATGCCTTGATAATATTGGCGTAAAGCATTCATAGGATTACACTCTTCCGTTTTCGCATATCCCCATATCTCTTTTCTCACTCTTTCATGAAATACTTCGGTTGCAGCCTCAGCAATACGATCAGCCACAGTTTGATACAAGAGTACACCGAAATCGTCACCCTCTTTTTTCTTTATTTCAATGATATTGTGAATTTGCTCACCTACAGTCACACCAAACAATCCTATGTAGTCATTTCCATTGGGATTTATATAATCGGCAAGTGAAATTGTTTGTTCTGCTTTGGCTTGCTGACGTAGAGTGGGAATTACAAAACTATTATCATCAGAAACTATATCGTCACCCTCTGAATGAACGCTCCATATTCCGAATCGAGCCACCGGGCTATCATTTGCCACCTTTTGAAGATAGTCGAGTACTCGATTTGCCTCTTTAAAAAGTTGCATTGCCTCTGCGGCTTTGTTTACATCATTTACAGCATGGGATGCAAGCCAATTGGCTTTGCAATGGTCACACCCCTGCACAGTGGCTATATCGGCAAAAGATGCTTCAAATTTCCATGCCGTAAAGAAAGGACGCCAATTTATATATTTTCTTAAATCTGATATATGCACATGGTAGGTAGCCGGTGACTTAATATTGGGCTTTGGGGATGCATAGCGGTCCCAATCAAATTTTAGTCTTTTAGCCACAGCCTCTTTATAGGTCATTAATTTATTATCCTTTGCCTCATATGCTTCTCTCAGGATTTTTTGTTCGGAGTGCAATTTCAATGTAAATTCCTCTCTATTTGTAAGAATTTGCTGTGCTACCTGTGGCATCATTGCGGCATCACGAGTGTGTACCACTATCCCATCATATTCGGGAGCTATCTTCACAGCTGTGTGAAGTGCAGATGTTGTAGCACCACCTACCATAAGAGGTAGCTTAAATCCCTTTTCTTGCATTAGAGCCGCCACATGCCTCATCTCTTCAAGCGATGGAGTGATAAGACCGCTAAGCCCAATTATATCTGCATTTTCTTCTATCGCTCTTTTTAATATCTCTTCTGCAGGAACCATTACACCGAGATCTATTACTTCGTAGCCGTTGCAACGCATTATTACGGCTACAATATTCTTGCCAATATCATGAACATCACCCTTTACTGTGGCAATCACCATTTTTCCTGCGGCATTATTTTCCCCTATACTCTTTTCTGCTTCAATAAATGGATTTAGCCAATTACACGCTTGCTTCATTACACGAGCACTCTTCACTACCTGGGGAAGAAACATCTTTCCATCACCAAATAATTCCCCTACTCGATTCATTCCATCCATCAGCGGTCCATCAATTACACCGATAGCACTTCCTATCTCACGATGACATACTTGTAAATACTCAATCATGTTATCACTACGCCCTTTTACTATCAAATCTTTCAGTTTCTCATAAGGTGTAGCATTATTTACAACCACTTCTATATCGGTATTTTCCGATGATTGCTCTTTTACCTTCTGAGCAATATCAATAAGTCTTTCAGTACTCTCATCATCCTTATCAAAAAGCACATCTTCAATCCCTTTCAGCAGTTGGGCAGGAATATCATTATATGGGATGGCTGTGGCTGCATTCACAATCCCCATATCCATCCCACGCCTTATTGCGTGATATAGAAAAACAGAATGAATTGCTTCACGAACATAATTATTACCCCTAAACGAAAAAGAAAGATTGCTCACACCACCGCTAACTTTAGCTCCGGGGAGATTTTTCTTTATCCATTCCACTGCATCAAGAAAGTCTATTGCATATCTTCTATGTTCATCTATGCCGGTGGCAATAGATAGCACATTGGGGTCAAATATAATATCCTCTTTCGGAAATTCGATCTCTTCTGTCAGAATACGGTAAGCACGCTCACATATCTCTATTTTACGCTTGAAATTATCAGCTTGACCTATTTCATCAAAAGCCATGACTACGACAGCTGCACCCATTTCTTTGACATAACGAGCATGTCTTTTAAATTCCTCTTCACCCTCTTTCAAACTTATGGAATTGACTATGCTTTTCCCCTGCAAAAATTTAAGAGCTTCCTCTATCACGTCCCATTTAGATGAATCAATCATTATAGGAGCTTTTGCCACATCGGGATCGCTACTTAATAATTTCAAGAAATGGCACATTTCCGTTTTTGTATCGAGCATGGCATCATCCATATTCACATCTACTATCTGAGCTCCGGATTCTACCTGCATGCGAGCAATATCAACTGCTTGATCGTAAGACTTTTCATTAATCAAACGAAGGAATTTGCGACTCCCGGCAACATTGCATCTCTCACCGATATTCACGAAATTTTTTTCTTTTGTCACCTCAAATGCTTCCATGCCACTAATGCGCATTTCAGATGTTTCTGTTACAATCTTCCTTGGAGAAATCCCTAGTATTGCATCATTTAATGCTTTTATATGTTGGGGTGTTGTTCCACAACATCCTCCCAATATATTTATTACTCCCGTTCTCAAAAGGGTATCCACATGTTGCACCATCAATTCAGGGCTTTCATCATATTCACCCATTTCATTTGGCAATCCGGCATTGGGATAGGCTATAATTGCTTTATCGGAAATAGACGCAAGTTCATTAATCCATCGTGCCATTCCTTCAGCCCCAAAGCCACAATTCAGCCCCAAAGCAATAGGATTGGCATGCCTGACACTTGCAATAAAAGCCTCTAATGTTTGACCGCTTAATGTTCTGCCACTCTCGGTGAGGGTTGCAGAAATCATAATCGGGACTCTACGCCCCACTATATCCATTGCTTTATTTGCACTCCAAATTGCCGCTTTTGCATTGAGAGTATCAAAGACAGTTTCTATCAATAGAATATCCACACCACCTTCAAGCAATCCTATTGCTTGTTCCTGATATGCGAGCGTCAATTCCTCCCAGCTTACAGAACGCAGTGCAGCATTATCAACATCGGGTGAGAGCGACAAACTTTTATTCGTAGGACCTATACTTCCGGCTACCCACTTATCAGCAAGTCCACTTTCATTCACAGATTCCCGTGCAAGCATGGCAGCCGATTTATTAATACGTAGCACATAATCCTGCAAATCATAGTCTCCAAGAGAGATAGAGTTTGCGTTAAAACTATTCGTTTCGATTATATTTGCTCCTGTCGCAAGATATTCTTTATGAATTTCCTTAATCAAATCCGGGCGTGTGAGCACGAGAATATCATTACATCCTGAAAGATCACAACCCCATTTATCAAATTCTTTTCCTCTAAAATCTGATTCATTTAATTTTTGCCTTTGAATCATTGTTCCCATAGCTCCGTCAAGCAATAAAATATTGCTTGACAAATAATTATGTATCTCCTTGAAAATCTGATTATACGCTTTCATATGTTTATCCTATTTTTAGTTGTTTTTTACACGGCTATTCACTATCTATACTGCGCACCCTATCAAACATTGCATAATCATCATCAATGCGATTGCCTATAGTAGTGAGCATATCACCTATAAGGGCTCCATTCATTCCACCACGAAGCAAACGTTCCTGCACATCCTCAGAAAGCCGAGCTCGCCCACCGGCAAATCGCAATACAGCAGTGGGAAGAATAAGCCGAAATATCGCTGCTGTGCGCATTATATCCTCATCCGAGATTAGAGGCGTTCCTTCGAGAGGTGTTCCTTTTATAGGATTAAGAATATTTATAGGAACCGATTGCACACCGAGTTCTCGCAATTCGAATGCCAATTCTATGCGCTGCTCCATAGTTTCTCCCATACCGATAATTCCCCCCGAGCATATCTCCATACCCACTTTTTGAGCAGCTCGTATTGTTCTCTTTTTGTCGGCAGGAGTATGTGTAGTACATAAACTGCCAAAATAACTTTCTGACGTTTCAAGATTGCAGTGATAGCGTTTCACTCCCGATTCTTTAAGCAATCTCATTTCCTCTTCATCGAGCAACCCCATAGAAGCGCACAAATAAAGATTGGTGTTATTGCTCAGCTCTCTGTAATAATTACAAAACGTATTTAAATCTCTTCGGCTAACTTTCCGACCACTCGTAACCAGTGAAAAACGTTGCACCCCACGTTTATCATTATAGTGAGCCATTTCACGCAATTCATCTGCATTCACAAACTCATATTCATCAATTCCGGTGGAAAAATATTTTGACTGTGCACACCATTTACAATTTTCGCTGCAATGCCCGGAGCGCGCATTGATAATGGAGCAAGTGTCTATATTTTTACCGCACATTTTCATTCTTACTTCATGCGCAATGGCAAGTAAAGCATCCAAATCTGGATAATTTACAATTTTTTTTGCCTCTTCTATCAATATTTCTTCACCGGATAATATTCTATTTTTCAATTCAATAAGCATGTTTTCTCTTTTTTTGACTACAAAAATACCCATTTATTTGGTATTTTTCCGTACTAAGGGTTTGGTATTTCTAAAAAAATATCTACCTTTGTGCCCGGGTAAGTCCTATACGGCCAGCTCCCTTTGAATCCCCCAGGTCTTGACCGAAGCAAGGGTAATTGGTTGTAGCGGCGCGATGTAGTAAGCTTACCCACCTGCCTCTTTAGCTCAGTTGGCCAGAGCACGTGATTTGTAATCTCGGGGTCGTTGGTTCGAATCCGACAAGAGGCTCAAAAGATAAGCGGTATCTTCATTGATAACCGCTTATTTCAATTATAAGTTGTACAATATTTTTACATAAATCAAGAATAACTATTTAACTTTATTTTAGTTAATTCAACCTATTGATATAAAAATTTCTAATATTAGGGTTTATTATGAACTGCATTAACATAAATTACCCTAATTATGTATCTTTGTAAAACTAACGCCAAAACCTTGTTTAGTTATTTTTGTTTTACATAATAAAATCGAATAAAGCCAATTATTTTTATGGACAGCATGTATGAAATTATAATGGATTTACCCCTGTTTCAGGGTGTTAGCCGCGAGAAAATATCGGAGGTAATTGAAAAGACTCGCTTCCATTTTCTAAAATATCCCGACGGCGAACAGGTGGTTTGCGCCGGAGATTGGTGCAAACATGTACGTTTCATAATTTCCGGAGCTGTAAAATCAGAAATGACCAACTTCACCAGAAGAGTATCTATAAGTGAAATTTTGAATGCACCCAACGTGATCGGGCCCGATTATCTATTCGGCCGAGATACCACATATCCATTTACAGTTACAGCACATGGAGGATGCGGAATACTACAAGTAGAAAAAGCTGATTACCTCAATATACTTCAATCCGATCAGGTATTCTTATTTAATTTATTAAACACCCTTTCACGCAACACACAGAGATCAGTACAAGGAGTTTTAGCTCTATCTACAAGTTCGGTAGCCGAACGATTAGCATTTATAGTTACATCTCTGACCCAACGCGGAGGGACAGACATCACAGTGCGCTATAAACAAAAAGATCTTTGCGCTCTTATGGGAGTTCAACGTTCTTCGTTGATATGCGGACTTGAAAAGATGCGTGAAGATGGCATCATAGATTTCGACACTACTGCCATTCATGTAAAAGACCGGGATGCGTTACTTAAAATTTTATACGCTACTACCCTTTAATATTATTATTCAATAAAAAGATATATATTTGCAAATGCAAGTTACATTAACAATTAATGTAACTTGCATTTTTAATATCCATTAAAGCTCTATGATACCCAAATTATCCATTATAGTGCCCTGCTGCAACGAAGAAGCTATTCTCGAAAACTCTATTTCGGAGTTATCAAGAATCATGGATGATATGGTTTCTAAAAATAAAATATCCGATAAAAGTGAAATAGTATGCGTGGACGATGGAAGCTCGGATACAACATGGACTAAAATAAGGGATATATCATATATCAACAATCGCATTCAAGGAATAAAGCTATCTCGCAATGTCGGTCATCAGAATGCACTTCTTGCAGGATTATCGCAAGCCTTAGATAATAGTAGCGACTTAATATTGACCATAGATGCCGATTTGCAGGATGATATTTTAATAATTGAGACCATGATCGACTCTCTTAATAATAATGGTTGCGACATCATCTATGGAGTGCGCAACAATAGAGACATCGATTCTATATTTAAGAAAAGTAGTGCTTCTCTTTTCTACAACCTGATGCGCAACAGCCATACAAATGTAATACCTCATCATGCTGACTTCCGCCTGATGAGTCGGCGTGCTGTGAGTTGTCTGATGGAGTTTAAAGAACGTAATCTGTTTTTGCGAGGTATCGTACCATTAGTGGGATTCCGGAGTGAAATAGTTGAATACGAACGCAAACCAAGATTGGGAGGAAAATCAAAATATCCTTTTATTAAAATGCTCAGTTTTGCAATAGAGGGTATCACATCTTTTTCCGTACGCCCCATACGCTTGATATTCTTAGTAGGACTTATATTCCTCATTATCACGCTATCGGTTTTGATTTATGTAGTAATCTCGATTATACTTGGGCGAAACATTCCGGGATGGGCTTCTATAATGCTATCATTATGGTTTATAGGGTCGCTCGTGTTAATGTCATTAGGCGTTATCGGAGAATATGTGAGTAAAATCTACATCGAAGTAAAAGACCGACCGAGATTCTTTGTAGAGGAGCGAACAGATGAGATGAAATAAAATAAAACCTAACCAAATGTCGAAAAAACGACAATCAAATATTGAATTGCTTCGCATAGTGAGCATGATGATGGTGCTGATTGTACATTTTGACGGTGCAATTCTGGGACTTCCAACTGATGTTACAATATCAAATTTCACCAATCTCGGCACAACATTCAAATTGGCAATTGAGTCATTCTCAATTATCGGAGTAAATTGTTTTGTGCTTATTTCGGGGTATTTTGGCATTCGATTCTCGGCGCGTGGAGCAATAAAATATACCGGTTGGTGCATGTTTTATGCGGTAGGCACTTATGCAGTGATGTCGATAATAAAGCCTGAAATATTTTCGTGGCAGCAATTAGGACTTAGCTTTCTCGTTTACTCTCATACCGACCTATGGTTTGTACCGGCATATTTCGGATTATACATCTTAAGCCCGCTACTCAACAAAGGAATAAAAGCATTCAATAAGTCGCAATTCACATGGTTAATAATTGGAATACTATGGCTTAATATCTATCTCGGATGGTTGATGAATAGCAACATAAACCCTACTGGATACAACCTCATGCAGATGTTAATGCTGTATTTAATAGGACGATATATAGCAAAAACAGAAATGCCACGACACACAAAAAGCAGCTATGCATTCGTTCTTTGGATTATGTTCGTGATACTTATTGTTGCAAGCAATCTCATCATGCCTACCAACAAGGCATTTGCCTATAATTCACCTTTCGTGATGGGTGCTTCAATTTGCTTCTTTCTACTATTTTCAACCTTTTCAATGGGAGCAAAACCATTTATCAATTGGATTGCCTCATCGGCATTTGCTGTATATTTGCTACACAAATCGCCAGTAGTGTGGATACAAATAAAATCATTGGTACTTGGATGGAGTAATAAGGACTCATACTTCATATTTTCACTTAAATGTATAGCGGCAATTCTAATAATATTTTGGGGCTCCATCTTAATCGACAAATTCAGAATGATAATTGAAGGCAAAATCATGTCTACGAAGAAAAATAATATTGTTAAAAACAATACGAAATAGATGAATTAACTACGTTTGCTGAGTAT
>CAZYEO010000023.1:0-22596 GCA_964646495.1 uncultured Muribaculaceae bacterium | reverse complement strand
GGCTACGATATCGACCTCGTAAATATGGAAGGACGATCTGTGGAGGATGGCGAACAGGGGGAAATTGTAGTGCGCACGCATGGCAAACGACCCATTGGCTTATTCAAAGAATATTACCGTGATCCGGAGCTCACTAATAAAGTTTTCCACGACGATACATATTACACAGGAGATGTAGCATGGCGAGATGAAGATGGATATTATTGGTTTATCGGTCGCATTGATGATGTCATCAAATCTTCTGGATACCGTATCGGTCCATTTGAAGTTGAAAGTGCACTTATGACTCATCCTGCCGTAGTGGAATGTGCCATTACAGGTGTCCCCGATGAAATTCGCGGTCAGGTAGTGAAGGCTACTATTGTGCTTTCGGCTTCCTATAAAGGGAAGGAATCCCCAGAGCTTATCAAAGAGATTCAGGATCATGTGAAGCACACCACAGCACCATATAAGTATCCTCGAATAATAGATTTCGTTGATGAGTTGCCAAAAACTATCAGCGGCAAAATACGCCGTGTAGAGATACGAGGCAAACAGTAATAATCATCCTTATTATTAAATATGCAGGATTTACAATATAAAAGGATAGCTATAAAAATCGGGAGTAATGTTCTTACTCGTGCCGACGGCACTTTGGATATTACAAGAATGTCAGCACTTGTAGATCAAGTAGCAGCTCTACACAAGCAAGGTTCGGAGATAATAATTATATCATCGGGAGCTGTAGCATCGGGGCGTAGCGAGCTAAAACATCTTGTAGATCATCCACTCGACCCGGTTTCTGCTCGACAACTTTTTTCGGCGGTAGGACAAACCAAACTTATCAATCGATATTACGAACTCTTTAGAGAACATGGTATTGCTTGCGGACAGGTATTGACCACCAAAGAGAATTTCGCTACACGACAACATTATCTCAATCAAAAGCATTGCATGGATGTAATGCTCGACAATGGTGTTATTCCCATTGTAAACGAGAATGATACCGTATCGGTAACCGAATTAATGTTTACCGACAATGATGAATTATCAGGGTTACTTGCATCTATGATGGATACTCAGGCTCTTATAATCCTTAGTAATATTGATGGGGTGTATGACGGAAATCCTGCCGACAGTGCATCAAAAGTGATTCTTGACATAAAACTTGATGACGCCATAAATTCCGACACATTTATTCAGTCCTCGAAATCATCGAGTGGAAGAGGCGGAATGGGTACAAAATATCGCATTTCACAAAAAGTTGCCGATGAAGGAATCGCAGTGATTATTGCTAATGGGAAACGTGACAATATATTACTCGATGTTACCAAATGCAATCGCAATGTTCCATTTACTCTATTTCATCCAAGCGATAAACCAACATCGAGCGTAAAAAAATGGATTGCTCACAGCGATGGCTTCACTAAGGGGGAATTGCATGTGAATCAAGGAGCATACGAAGCTCTTACATCTTCGCAGGCAACAAGCCTATTACCGGTAGGAGTGACATCAATCAAAGGGGATTTTGAGAAGGATGATATTGTGCGTATATTATCGCCAGAAGGCACTACATTCGCATTAGGGCGCATCGCATTCAACAGCGAAAAGGCATCTACAATGATAGGTTCACAAGGTAGTAAACCGCTAATTCACTACAATTACCTATACATATATTAAACCCCGCTATATAATAAAAAGGGGGATGTGTTCTTTGTCGAGCACATCCCCTCTTTTATGCTATGATTGCTTTTATTTTCCTTCGAGCATAATCGGTATTTCGCGATTCATGCTTTGATCGAGTGAGATAAGAGTTTCTGTTGCAGTTACACCCGAAATATTCTGTATTTTGTCATTTAGCAATTCCATAAGATGCTGATTATCGCGCGCATACAACTTTATAAGCATTGTGTATGGACCGGTAGTGAAATGGCATTCCACAATCTCAGGAATGGCTTCTAATTTTTGTGACACTTCACGATACATGGAGCCTTTCTCCAATTTCACTCCGATATATGTGCAAGTGGCAAATCCCAATACTTTAGGATTCACATTGTAGCCGGAGCCAGTGATTACGTTCATGTCGATCATGCGTTGGATGCGTTGGTGAATCGCTGCACGAGAGACATTACATTCGGTAGCGACATCCTTTGATGGGATTCGCGCGTTTCTCATTATAATCTCAAGGATTTTACGGTCTAGGTTGTCAATTTTTTCCATGAATAATCATTAATTCAGTTAGAATTCATGCAAATATATAGCATTTATCCCGTAATAATGCAATTTTTAGTTACAAAATGAATTATATTTATCTTTTTTTGTCACATTCTACTTCTATATTTACATTTTGTCGGAATGAAAAAGTGTTCCCTGTCTATTTTGCAAGACAGGGAACACCCTATTTTTATCGAAAGTATTTACTTATTATTTTGCAGGTTGTGCAGGTTGTGCATCGTCAATACCGATAGTTTCTACTTCAAACACTAATGTTTCGTTTGGAGCAATACCACCCATTGGTTGGCCTTCTACACCATAAGCAAGGTCGCCGGGGATATATAAAATATATTTAGCACCAGGGCTCATCATCAATAGTCCTTCTTTAAATCCGGGAACTACAGCCATTGGAGAGAATGAACGTGGAGTGTCACCAGAAGCGTCAAATTCTTTTCCATCGATGTGTTTACCTGTATATTTTACTTTTACCTTATCGGTTGCTGTAAATTTAGCACCTTTACCGGGTGTTACTTCTTTATAAGCAAGTCCGCTTTCAGTTTTTTTGATTGTAGCATCTTTCTTCATTGCATCGTTAATAAATGCTTCTCCTGCTTTTTTATTAGCGATAGCTTCTGGAGATTTAGCTTTATTTTCTTCCGAAATCTTTTGCATAAGTGCCATTACTTTAGTTTGAGCTTCTTGTGGCGACTTGATGCTATCAGAAAGGAATGCTTTTTTGAATGCGTCTAAAACGATTTTTGGATCAATATCCACATTATTTTGTTTCTTAATCTGTTGGAAAGTAGAAACAAGTTGTGAACCTACTGCCAAACCTTGAGAGTAAGATACATTGCTTGTATCTGCCAATAATGAAATTTCAAGACCTTTAATAAATGAAGCCTTGTTAAGTTTAGCAGAATCCGGACCTTGAGTCAATTCTCCTCCGACACCGTTACCCCACATTTCTCCGAAGTAATAGCTTAAGGAATCTGATGGAGTCTTCAAATTAGAAGAAGTTGAGTTTCCATTGCAACTGGCAGCACCTAATAATGATGAAGCAGCAAGAGCAAAAATGAAAATTTTTTTCATAATGATTTTTATAAAATTGAACGTTTAATTAATATATTATTACTGATTCTATTTAAGGCAATTATTTAATCACTTTAATTAATTGTACATCAAAAATCAAAGTAGAATCAGGACCGATCATCGGACCGGCTCCATTTGGTCCATAAGCAAGTGCTGATGGGATGAAAAGTTGCCATTCAGCACCTTCACTCATCATTTGCAATGCTTCAACCCATCCTGGTATTACTTGAGAAACTCCGAATGTAGCCGGCTCACCACGCTCTACAGAGCTATCAAATACTTGACCATCAATCAATTTACCTGTGTAATGCACTGTAACTTGATCTGTAGCAGATGGTTTCACACCATTTCCCTCTTTAATAACTTTATATTGCAATCCGGATGGGGTGATTTGCACATCATTTTCTTCACCGTTTTTAGCAAGAAAATCCTCTCCGGCTTTTTTATTAGCATTTTTTGTTTCTTCTTCGAGCTTTACGAAAAATTCGTTTACGATAGCTTTTGCTTCGTCATTGCTCATTTTGGGGGTTGATCCATCATAAACTGCCTTAACGCCTGCTGCAAATTCCTCTACGTTAAGTTCTTTAATCCCAGAGCGTTGGAAATTATTCCCCATGCTCAATCCTAATGCATAACTTAATTTGTCCATATTTTTATTTTAATTGTATCGCGAATGATTTGTATAAATTCTGTTTATCTATCTAATCAGTTCACAAAGGTAAAGTTATTTATATTCTGTAATGCCAATATTTAAATAAAAAATATTAAATTTGAACTTATTCATCGCTATAATTCATGAAATAATGGTCTGATTACATGAAATTAAACAAGTGACGATATATTTTGTTGTAGATTAATCTGTTAAATACTATATGTGATGAAAAAAATTGTAATTTCTACTGGAGCAGGTATGAGTGCGGAGAGTGGACTTGCCACGTTTCGGGATGCAGATGGGCTGTGGAACAACTATCCTGTGATGGATGTGGCAAGCGCAGATGGGTTCAGACGAAATCCTGCGTTGGTACATGAATTTTATAATAATCGCAGAGCAGAATTGCTGATGTCTCAACCCAACGAAGGGCACCGACTACTTGCTGCCCTCGAAGAGAAATATGAAGTGATTATTATTACTCAAAATGTTGATAATCTCCACGAACGGGCTGGCAGCACGAATGTTTTACACCTACATGGTGAGCTTATGAAAGTGCGTTCTATAGAACATCCCGAACACACTTACGAACTCACTCCTCCTAATATCAACACTTCGGTGGATTCCGTTGATGAATATGGCGACCATCTACGTCCTCATATCGTATTTTTTCAAGAAGCGGTACCTAATTTTGAAAAAGCGGTAGAAATCGTAAGGGAAGCCGATATATTTGTAGTAATAGGCACATCATTGGTTGTGTATCCGGCAGCAAGCCTTCTTAACTATGTAAGACCGGGAATACCAATATATTACATCGACCCCAACCCGGCATCCGTAGACCCAAAAATACATATTATACCCAAAGGAGCATGTGAAGGAATAAAGAGATTGATAGATCTAATCTGATAATAAATATCGGAATTTTTACTTAAAACATGAAACTCGCCATTATTTACAAAAGTAAATCGCGCGAGTTTCATGTTTTTTTATTGATACTTCTGTTTAATCACGGAGTTTTCAAGTGGTTGTTAATAACTTTTCTGTAAAAGTGAGTAAAAAATATGAATTTATATATGTAAATTCTTTCGATAATTTATAACTTTACGGCATAAATATAATAATGTATAAACGGATCAGCTTCAATCGTTTTTGAAATTATAAACAGCACGTAACCCATTGACGCTCATCATCAAAATAAATAAAACTACACACTATGAGTGATATTGTATATCATATACCCGCACTTTTAGAAGAGACGATAGCCGGATTGAACATTAATCCCGGCGGAACCTATGTGGACGTTACTTTTGGTGGAGGGGGACATTCAAGAGCAATAATGCAGCAATTGGGCAATAACGGGCATTTATATAGTTTTGATCAAGATTTAGATGCCTATGCCAATCGAATCGAGGATAAACGATTTACATTTGTACATAGCAATTTCTGCTTCCTGTCAAATTTTTTGAAATATTACGGAGTTTCATCGGTCGATGGCATTGTGGCTGATTTAGGCGTATCTTTCCACCATTTCGATGATAGCAATCGTGGGTTTTCATTTCGTTTTGATTCCGATTTGGATATGCGCATGAATCAAAAGAGCAGACGTACCGCCAAGGAAGTCATTGCAACCTATAGCGAGGAACGACTTGCAGAAATCCTATATCTTTACGGGGAATTGAAATCATCGCGCCGAATCGCGGCAGCAATAGTAAAAGCTCGAAGCATTAACCCCATCAACACCACCGATGAGCTACTCGCCACGGTGCGCCCAATGATGAAAGGGATACAGGAGAAAAAAGAGCTCGCTCAGGTTTTTCAAGCACTTCGTATCGAGGTAAACAACGAGATTGAAGTACTACAAAGCCTACTGACGCAATCTATAAAGGTACTGAAACCAGGAGGACGAATTGCTGTTCTCACATATCATTCCCTTGAAGATAGATTAGTGAAGAATTTTTTCAAAAGCGGAAATATCGAAGGCAAAATAGATAAAGACTTTTTCGGCAAAGTAAACTCTCCATTCCGGTTAATCAACAATAAAGTGATTGTGCCAAGCGATGATGAGATAGAACGTAATCCACGAAGTAGAAGCGCAAAACTAAGAATAGCCGAAAAACTTTAGCCCTTAGACACATACGACAACAAAATAGATAGCGACAATATAGTAATATGGCACAAGAGAAAAAAGATAATATAATCAAGAAAGCAGTACAAGGCAGATTGGTGTCCTTGAGCTTTTTCTTGCACTATTGGTATCTCGTGGCAGGAGTTCTGATAATGCTTATAGCTTTTATTGCTAATAAATATCATTGTCAAACTCAGTTAGCCGAAATAATGTCGCTAAGCAAAGATCTTAATAATGCAAAGACAGAATGTGTAAAAGCCAGCTCTGAATACAATTCACAAATACGCGAGACCGAAATGCGTTCTCTTATCGATACTTTGAAAATGGATATAAGAATGCCATTGCAACCACCCTATAAAATATCGTCAAATGAAGCAAAAGAATAAACGACATATTTTATTCAGATACATGCTTATCATCGTGGGAATACTCGTATTCGCAGGGCTAATTGTGTATAAAATGTTTCAAACCACAGTCATAGATGCCGATGTTTGGAACACCAAAGCACAAGAAATATTATCGCGTGAAGAGGTGGTGATACCAGAACGAGGAAACATATATGCATCCAACAACAACATTCTGGCTACAAACCTTTTTTACTACACAGCACGCGTGGATTGGGCTACACAAGGCATCAACCGGAAATTCTTCATGGACAACCTCGATGCATTATCTGATAGTATGCATGCTTTTGCACCTAAATATTCGGCAGGGCAATGGCGCGATAAATTACTCAAAGAGATGAATGCCAAAAAGAAAAACCGTTCATACCGCATTGCATCCAACATCACTTATCTTGATTACCAACGATTACGCACATTTCCATTCTTCAATACACCGAAAAACAAAAACGGATTGTATTACGAAACGGCAACCAAGCGTACTAAACCGTATGGCTCGATGGCTTCTCGCAGTATCGGACGCGTGGGGGAAGTTAATGGAGCACAACATGGCACTTCTGGACTTGAAAAAGCTCTCGACTCTCTGCTTTTCGGTACTCCAGGTACTGCGCGAAAAATCCAACTTACCAATAATATCACAAATTGGGAAACTATTCCTGCCAAACGAGGATATGATATAAAAACTACTATCGACATCGATATTCAGGATATTGCCGAAGAAGAGTTATACAATATGTGTGTCGAATCATCGGCAAGATGGGGTACGGTAGTGGTAATGGAGGTACACACAGGTGAAATTAAAGCTATATCCAACCTTGAATGGAATGATTCTTTCAAGGATTATGTAGAAGGACGCAATAATGCTGTGCTGGGCTACGAACCGGGGTCGGTAATGAAACCTATATCCATGCTTTTAGCCCTCGAAAATGGGGTAGTGAACAATATCGACTCTGTGATTGCTACAGGTCATAGCTTTGCCTATGCCGGCGGACGACCCATTTCAGATGGGCATGGAGCTGCATCAATGCCCATAAAAGAGATTATAGAGCGTTCATCAAACGTAGGAATGGCAAAGGTAATACTACGACGTTACGAAAGACATCCGGGCATGTTCTATTCCGATCTAAAGAAATTAGGATTCTTCGATCCTATACATTCTGGAATTGCCGGCGAGGAAATACCGCAAATCGACAGCCTTGGTGATAAGAATTGGGACAGAATTGCACTATCGCGTATGGCATTCGGATATGCCACACTTATACCCCCATTGTCCACTCTTGCAGTGTATAATGCAATTGCCAACGATGGCAAATATGTGCGTCCGCGCCTCGTGAAGGAACTCATGATAAACGGAGTAACCGATTCCGTACTTCCCATAAGTTATATACGTCCACAGATATGTTCACCGCGCAACGCTCAAAAGCTACGCCAGATGCTCAATCTGGTAGTGTGGGGTGAGCACGGCACAGCAAAAGTGTTGAAAGATGAAAAGGTAAACATTTCTGGGAAAACCGGTACCTGCTTCACCAATGAAAAGGGGCAATATAGCGCACAGAAACGTTTAGCCTTTTGTGGATTTTTCCCCTACGAGAAACCTAAATATTCATGCGTAGTATTAATGCTTGGAGCCAATAGAGGCGCAGCACGCAGTAGCGGAATGGTATTGAAAAATATAGCATTAAAGCTATACTCACGTGGAATGTTGGATAATCAATCTGATTTCCGAGCCGACACACAGGACAAAAAAGGTGAACAAGGGATTATGTATGCCACAAGCGACAAATCCAAAATGGAAAAATTAAGAAATGATTTAAAACTGCACAGACTTAAATATTTCAAAACACAACCACAGCCTAAAACAGGAGCACCCTCGGTAATAGGTATGGGGATTAAAGAGGCAATAAATACAGTTGAAAAAGCAGGGTTAAATGTAGAATTTAGAGGCGCAGGATATGTCGTAGGACAGAGTATTCCTGCCGGATCTCAATTCAAAAAAGGTGATGTTATAACGCTTTTATTGAAACATTGATACAAAATGTGATATGAAAAAAGAGCTAAGAAAATTATTAGATTCAATCGCTCCCACAAAGATTGTGGGCGACACTTCAATTCTTATTTCAGGGATTCAGAGTGATTCGAGATTGGCACAAGAGAATAATCTATTTGTGGCAGTAGTAGGCACTACGGTAGATGGTCATAAATATATCGATGATGTTATAAAGAAAGGTGTGCGTGCTATCGTGTGCCAAATACTTCCTGATAATTTATCGCCTGAAGTATGCTATGCTGTAGTCGATAATAGCGCAAGCGCATTGGGATTTATCGCTTCTGAGTGGTACGATAATCCTTCAAAACGATTAAAACTTGTAGGGGTAACTGGAACAAACGGAAAAACTACCACTGCCACCCTACTCTATGAAATGGCTCGGTTAATGGGTTATAAAGCCGGATTACTATCTACGGTATGTAATTACGTGGATACACGTGCAATAGAAGCAGCACAAACAACCCCCGACCAGATAACAATAAATAAACTCCTTTCCGAAATGATCGAAGCAGGATGTGATTATGCCTTTATGGAGGTGAGTTCACATGCAGCCGATCAACACCGTATAGATGGATTGAATTTCACCGGAGGGATATTTTCAAATCTCACCCGTGATCATTTAGACTATCATAAAACCGTTGAAAATTACCTCAACGCAAAGAAAAAATTCTTTGATCTCCTCCCCAAAGATGCTTTTGCTCTCGTAAACATCGACGATAAAGCAGGGAAAGTGATGATACAAAATACAAAAGCCAATAAATACACTTATTCTCTCCGAGAAATAGCCGATTTCCGTGCCAAAATCATAGAAAGTCGTCTTAATGGAACATTGATTTCATTCAATAGCAAAGAGGTAGAAGTGATGTTCACCGGGAAATTCAACGCCTACAACCTGCTGGCTGTATATGGAGCTTCATGCCTTATAGGATTTCCTGTTGAAGAAGTATTGGTGAAAATGAGTATGCTTGTGCCTGTGGCTGGAAGATTTCAAACGATTGCATCCAATCGTGGCTACACAGCAATAGTAGACTATGCTCACACTCCGGATGCCATCATCAATGTACTCAATTCTATAAAAGAGGTGATAGGCAAAGAGGGCAAAATAATTACTGTTGTGGGAGCAGGTGGCAACCGTGATAAGGGGAAACGTCCTATTATGGCTCGCGAAGCAGCTCTACGAAGCGACAAAGTGATACTCACATCCGATAATCCTCGTTTTGAAGAACCTGAAGATATACTAAAAGATATGATGGAAGGATTGGATGAGGAAGGGAGACGAAAAACTCTGAAAATAACAGATCGTGCCGAAGCGATACGCGCGTCATTACAATTTGCCGGAGCAGGCGATGTAATTCTTGTTGCAGGGAAAGGTCATGAAAATTATCAGGATGTAAAAGGGATAAAGCATCACTTTGATGATAAAGAAACGATAGAGAATATTATTAACGAGGAAAAATAAAAAAATAAAATGCTATATTATTTGGCTCAAATTCTGCAAGAATATAATTTTCCGGGAGCACGTCTGATGGATTACATCACTGTGAGATCGGGACTTGCTCTTATTTTATCCATATTCATTGCCACCGTCATAGGACGCAGAATTATCGACTATCTGCAATTAAAACAGGTAGGTGAAATTGTGCGCAATCTCGGATTAGAGGGACAAATGAGTAAAAAAGGTACTCCTACCATGGGGGGAATTATAATCATAATTGCTATACTTGTGCCATGTCTCCTTTTGGGGCGATTAGAGAATGTATATATGCTCCTTATGATAATATCCACTATATGGCTTGGAACTTTGGGCTTTCTCGATGACTACATAAAGGTAGCACACCATGACAAAGATGGGTTAAAGGGTAAATTTAAGATAATAGGACAGATCGGACTTGGTCTTATGGTGGGACTCACAATGTATCTCAGTCCATCTATCGTAATGCGCGAAAATGTCGAAACCGAAAATAAGGTCAATCACGAGTTGGTAGTACATCATAAAACAGAGGATATAAAAGCGGCTCAAACCACCATACCCTTTGTAAAAAATAATAACTTCGACTATTCATCGCTTACCCAATGGATGGGCGAAAATGCCCAAACCGGTGGGTGGATAGTGTTTATTTTAGTTACAATATTCGTAATAACAGCCGTTTCCAATGGAGCCAATCTCACCGACGGACTCGACGGACTCGCCACCGGTACATCGGCTATCATTGCCGTAGCATTGGCTATAATGTGCTATCTTGGTGGCAATGTGATATACGCCAGCTACCTTAATATAATGTATATACCCGGAAGCTCCGAGTTGGTAGTATATGCTGCCGCATTTATCGGTGCATTAATCGGATTTTTATGGTATAATTCATATCCGGCGCAAGTATTTATGGGAGATACCGGAAGCCTCACTTTAGGGGGAATAATAGCAGTATTCGCCATTCTCATTCGCAAGGAATTACTGATACCTATATTATGTGCAATATTTTTTCTCGAAGATTTATCCGTTCTTATTCAAGTGGGATATTTCAAGTGGACAAAAAAACGCACAGGAATTGGGAAACGAGTATTCAAGATGACTCCATTACATCACCATTTTCAAAAACCGGGAAATGCGGATATTGATGCGTTGATACAGATACCTATCAAGCCGGTTCCGGAATCTAAAATCGTGATGAGGTTTTTTATCATAGCTATATTTTTAGCAGTAATAACATTTGTAACATTAAAAATACGATGACACAGGGAATCAATAAAAGAATTGTAGTACTTGGTGGAGGTGAAAGTGGTGTTGGAGCTGCTGTCCTCGCCAAGTTAAAGGGCTTTGACGTATGGTTGTCTGATATGGGAAAAATCGCACAGCACTACAGAGATATTCTTGACCAATACAGCATATCTTGGGAAGATCAACAACACACCGAATCGGCAATAATAAATGCACACGAGGTTATAAAAAGCCCCGGTATTTCCGACCAGACTCCTATTATGCAAAAAGTTTTGGCTAAGAATATCCCTGTAATATCCGAAATTGAATTTGCCGGAAGATATACCGATGCAAAGATGGTGTGTATCACGGGGAGTAACGGCAAGACCACCACTACCCTTCTCACCTATCACATACTCAAGGCTGCCGGATTAAATGTGGGACTTGCAGGAAATGTGGGTAAAAGTCTTGCTTTGCAGGTAGCCACAGAGCATCACGACATATATGTGATTGAATTGAGTAGTTTTCAACTCGACAATATGTATGATTTCAAAGCCAACATAGCAGTAATGATGAACATCACACCCGATCATCTCGACCGCTACGACAATAAAATGGAAAATTATGTGAATGCAAAATTCAGAATAATCCGCAATCAATCTAATGAAGATTCATTCATTTTTTGGCATGACGATCCTGTGATATCAGCTCAATTGAAACAATTGGAAATAGAGTCAAATTTACTGCCATTCAGCGAAAATTATTCTTATGATGCTGCTGCCTATATCGACAATGGTAATCTGATAATAACAACGGGCAATGAGCCAATAGAATTACCTGCCGAAAATCTTGCATTAAAAGGGAAACATAATCTCTATAATTCAATGGCAGCCGGGATATCTGCTACATTGCTCGATATTAAGAGCGATGTAATACGCCGTTCACTTGAAGATTTTGAAGCAGTAGAACATCGTTTGGAATATGTTGCCACTGTTGATGGAGTACGCTATATCAACGACTCTAAAGCCACCAACGTAAATTCATGTTGGTATGCTCTGGAAAGCATGAAAACCCCGGTAGTGCTAATACTCGGAGGAAAAGACAAAGGCAATGATTATTCGGAAATAGAAAAATTCGTGACCGAAAAAGTGAAAGCCATAGTATGTATGGGTAAAGATAATACCAAGTTATTGAATTTTTTCAATGGCAAAGTACCTGTAATTGCCGATACACATAGCATATCGGATGCAATAGATAAATGCCGTGAGTTTTCGACTTCGGGAGATACTGTACTTTTATCTCCATGCTGCGCAAGTTTTGATCTTTTCAATAGCTACGAGGACCGTGGAGATCAATTCAAGGAAATTGTGAAGAAATTAAATTAAAAAGTAATCACTATGGCAACTGCAATTAATAATTCTACTGAGGAGAATAAAACCGCCATACATAAACGCGGCGATAAATTTATATGGGGTATATTTATTACTCTTTTTATCATATCTTTGATTGAATCCTACAGTGCATCGAGTCGCGAAGTTGCATCATCGGGAGTGTATTATCCTCTTATAAAACATGCTGCGCTGTTAGGTATCGGCATTGCATGTATGGTGGTAATACAGCATTTCCATTATCGATACATCGTAAGAGCAATTCCGTTTTTCACGATACTCACAATGTTTGCCATGATCTACGTACTTTTTGCCGGAGAGCGTATTAATGGCGCACAAAGAGCCATTAACATACTCGGATTCTCGTTACAGCCAGCCGAATTTGCCAAGATTGGAATAGTATTACTTATTGCATGGGTAATGGCAAAAAATCAAATGGTCGAGGGGGTACGCAATATGGGGGTGATACTTGCGGCAATAGCGGTAATGGCATTTGGCGGATTGCTGTTCAAACAGGGACTCACCAACACCATTCTTTTAATGTGTATCAGTCTGTCTATGATGTTGATAGGTGGAGTGCAATTAAAGAAATTTATCTTAGTAATTATTGTATATTCTATTTTCGGATTAGCATTTTTAGTGCTTAAAGGTAACGACTCCGAAAAAACAGATAAAGAGTCTCCGGGAATAGAAGCTGCAACCGAATTTACACAAGAAGCAGATTCACGCCATGGAACTTGGACAAACCGTATAAATCGTTTCCTTAATCCCGAACCGTTATACGAGCAACCGATATCGAGTATCAATCAGCAGGAAATTTTCTCGCGCATGGCGCAAGCCAATGGCGGCATTATTGGGGTTATGCCTGGCAATTCACGCGAATGTAGTCGGCTCCCTCTTGCTTTTTCCGATTATATTTATTCTATTATTATTGAAGATACCGGATTTGTGGGAGCAGTGCTTATATTAATATTATACCTATCTCTATTGTCCAGAGCCGGGTTCATTGCTTCGAAATGTACACGTGCACTTCCAGCTCTATTGGTGATGGGAATGGCAGTAATGATTTCATTCCAAGCACTATTCCACATGGCAATCAATACAGGGGTATTCCCTGTATCAGGGCAACCATTGCCATTAATATCAAAAGGGGGATCATCCATAATTGTAACTTGTATAGCTTTTGGGGTAATGTTAAGTGTTAGCAAATATGCGGCTACAACAGCCACTAAAACTACAGAAGCGAAGGCGGAAGCAAATATTCTTCCCGACGACTTGCAGGCTGCCAACCCAACTCAAATGTAGAATATGAAAACTGAGAACCTAAACATATTAATCAGTGGTGGAGGAACCGGGGGACATATCTTCCCGGCTCTCTCGATAGCCAACGAGATACGCCGACGCAATCCCAATGCCAATATCTTATTTATCGGCGCATCTAATCGCATGGAAATGGAAAAAGTTCCCGCTGCTGGATATCGCATTGAAGGATTGGAGGTGAGTGGATTTGACCGTAAAAATCTATTCAAAAACGTGAGCGTGCTTATAAAACTATTTAAAAGCATGCGAAAAGCTCGTCGTATAATAAAAGATTTTAATCCCGACATAGCTATCGGCGTTGGGGGATATGTAAGCGGACCTATATTAAAAGAGGCTCAAAAACTCGGAATACCTACCCTCATTCAGGAACAAAATTCATACGCAGGCGTAACCAATAAATTACTCTCTAAAAAAGTAGCCGCTGCATGTGTAGCTTATGACGGAATGGAGAAATTTTTCCCTGCTGACAAAATCGTAATTACCGGGAATCCTGTGCGACGTGGACTTTTGGATTGTGAACTTACGCCACAAGAGGCTCGTAAAAAATTCGGATTGAATCCCGACAAGCGCACAATACTTATTGTGGGTGGAAGTCTTGGTGCTCGCACCATAAACCAAAGCATAGCAGCAGGATTGAATGAAATTGCAAAATCTGATATTCAGATTATATGGCAAACCGGAAAATTATATGATTCCACAGCCAAATCAGCATTAGAAACTATAAAATGTGGCAACGTGCTACAATACCCATTCATATCGGATATGGATGTAGCATATCGCGCTGCCACACTAATAGTGTCGAGAGCCGGAGCAAGCTCTATTTCAGAGCTTCAATTGCTTGGGAAAGCTGCGATTCTCGTTCCATCCCCGAATGTGGCTGAGGATCATCAAACTAAAAACGCAATGGCTCTCGTAAAGAATGATGCGGCAGTAATGGTTACCGATGCAGAAAGTCCTGCCACTCTGGTTTCCACCATGATAGAGCTGTGCAATAACGATATGAAACTACAATCACTATCCACCAATATTGAAAAAATGGCACTTAAAAATGCTGATGAAAAAATCGTGGATAAAGTAATGGAAGTGATAATAAACAACAAGAAATAACAATGAAAGATTTTAATTCGATATATTTTGTAGGAGCAGGAGGCATAGGGATGGCAGCGTTAGAGCGTTATTACCTATCTAAAGGCATTAAAGTAGCCGGATACGACAAAACCCCAACCGATCTCACACATGAGCTTGAAAAAGAGGGGGTTGAAATATCATATAATGAAGATGCAAATCTTATTCCCTATTATTGTCGCGACAAATCATCGACTTTAGTTGTTTATACACCTGCAGTACCCGAATCTCACGATGGACTCAAATTCTTTCGTAATCAGGGATTTAAGATATTGAAACGTGCCGAACTTTTAGGACTTATCACGCACGATAGCAAAGGTTTGTGTTTTGCCGGAACACATGGGAAAACCACTACATCGAGTATGGCTGCACACATAATGAATACCTCACCAATAGGATGCAATGCTTTTTTAGGAGGAATACTTCGCAACTATGGTAGTAATCTTATACTTAGCGCAACAAGCCCATACTCTGTGATTGAAGCCGACGAATACGATCGCTCTTTCCATCACCTAAACCCATATGTAGCAGTAATAACTGCCACTGACCCCGATCATCTCGATATTTATGGTACAGAGGAAGCATATTTGGAAAGCTTTGCACATTTTACTTCATTGATACGTCCCGAAGGTACTTTAATAATCCATACAGGATTAAAATTGAAACCACGTACACAAATGGGAGTAAAAACCTACACCTATTCACGCAACGAAGGGGATTTTCATGCTTCAAACATACGAAAATCAAATGGAGAGATTACATTTGATTTTGTATCGCCAATAGGTAATGTAAATGATATAAAACTTGGGGTTCCTGTAGATATAAACATCGAAAATGCCGTTGCTGCACTCGCAGCATCACAAGTGGCAGGAGCAGATAGCGATTCTATGCGCAAAGCCATTTCATCGTTCATGGGACCAAAACGCCGCTTTGAATTTTGGATGAAGGAGTCGGGAAGCAACGGAAAAGTAGTGATTGATGATTATGCCCACCACCCCGATGAATTAAAAGCAAGCATAGCATCGGTGAAAGATTTATATCCCAACCGCAAATTAAGCGTGATTTTCCAACCTCACCTATATTCACGTACGCGCGATTTTGCACCGGAATTTGCCGAAGCACTATCACTTGCCGACGAAGTGCTACTACTCGACATATATCCTGCACGTGAATTACCAATTCCGGGAGTAACATCCGATATCATTTTAAAAGATGTAAAATGCCCAAACAAAGGAATTTGCGCCAAAACAGATTTGATAAGTACAATTAAAAATTATAACTTTGAAATTTTATTGACGGTTGGTGCAGGCGATATCTGCAATTACCTTCCTGAGATATGTAAAACGATAAAAGAACGCGATTGAAAAAGGCTCTTAAATACATATTATTATTCGCTATTTTTGCTTCCTTGGTTACTGCCGTAATATGGGCTAATAATCAAGCGAATAATGCTGTGTGTAAGGAGGTTGACGTATCTGTTCTAAATGCCGACTCCATTCAATTTCTCACAAAAGAAGGGATTATTAAAGAGCTTGACGGTCTTAAAATTAATCCTATCGGTAAACCGATAAAAAGCATTAACAGCCATAAAATAGAAAAAGCTCTCAATGCCTACGATTATCTTGAAGATGCAGAATGCATAATAGTGAATAATCGAAAATTATTGATTGAAGTTACACAAATGACACCCGTAATGAGGATTTTCATTGGGAATAAATCATATTATGTGAATCGTACGGGAAAGAGAATAAAAGCTGATATGCGTTTTCACACCAACGTACCAATTGTGTATGGCAATTTCAATGACTCTACATTCAAAATCACTGAATTAATTCCTCTCATTGAATATATTTCAAACGATGAAAGCCTCAACACATTTGTAACAGCAATAAACGTAAAAAATAAAAACAATATTTTTTTAATTCCGAATATTTATGGTCATGTGGTGAATTTCGGTACACCCGACAACTATGAATCGAAATTCAAAAAATTAAAACTCATGTATGAGAAAGTGTTACCGGTGAAGGGATGGCTTGCTTATGATACAATATCCGTAAAATGGGATTATCAAATAGTAGCTACAAAACGAAATAAGACAATTAAAGCTGAAGTTGCTTATGATCCGGAAGAGGAGGAAGTAGCTCCATCTATCGAAATGGTGACAATTGACACCCCTAAGAATGTGGAGAATACAAGCACAAAAGCAACTGCACCGAAAGCCGAGAAGACAAATACTCGAAAATCTAATACAGAGCTTAAAAAAGAGAAAAAAAATACGACTGAGGATAAACAAAAAATAGAAAAGACAGCCCCAAAGCCGAAAAAACAGAAATCAGAATCGACTAAACTCCTAAAAAATACAACCGAATATAAAGCGAAACAAAAAAATGTAGAAAACGGAGCAATATCGAAAAAACATAAAGCTTAATACAATAATAAGAATATAAACCCACATACAATATTTTGCCGAATGGAAAAAGAACAATATATCGTGGCACTCGAAATTGGCAGTTCCAAGATTTTGGGTGCAGTAGCCACTAAAAATCCGCAAGGAGGAGTAGCCCTTATAGCTCTGGAGGAGGAAAAAGTGGTGGACTGCGTGAGATATGGTGTGATTCAGAATATTGAAGAAACCAACACACGAATCATCAGAATAATCCGTAAACTCGAAAATCGCGCATCAGTTGCTCCTAATAAAATTAAAGGGGTGTTTGTGGGGATTGAAGGTCGTTCACTACGCAATATAGAAACCGAGGTAGAGCATACATTCCAAGAAGAGACCGGAATCACGCAATCAATAATAGATAGCATCAAAAAAGAGAGCAAAAGTGTTCCAATCGCCGGATTTGATATTCTTGATGTTATGCCTCGAAAATTCATCATAGACAAAGCCGAAGCAAAAAGTCCGGTAGGTATGTTTGGATCTCATATTTCGGCAAAACTCAATTTGATTGTAGCTAAGCCTACATTGAAGAATAATTTGAAACGTGTAATTGAAGAAAGATTACAACTTAATGTAAAAGGGTATCTTGTTGCTCCTATATGCACGGCTGAAGAAATTCTATCCTACGACGAGCGTCAATTGGGATGTATGTTAGTAGACTTTGGAGCGGAAACCACTACCATATCAATATATAAAAATGATGTGCTCGTGTATCTATCGACAATGCCTTTTGGCTCGCGCAATATTACTCGCGACATCACCGCATTGAATCTGCTTGAAGACAAAGCTGAAGATTTGAAAAAGACCATTGGGAATGCACTTAGTAACGATAGCTCAGCAAGCCAATTGAAGATAGAGGGCATCAATGCAGGAGATGTATCTAATTTTATTATTGCAAGAGCAGGTGAAATTGCTGCCAATATAATAGCCCAATTAGAATATGCAGAGGTTAGCACTGCCGATCTACCCGAAGGGATAATACTAATCGGAGGTGGAGCAAAACTCAACGGATTCGCAGAATTAATGGAACAGCAAACCAAACTCAAGGTGAGAAAAGGCTCTGTGAGTCATAGTATAAATATACTTGAGCATAGAGTAGCCGGTCCAGAATATGCCCAGATAGTGGCACTTCTTGCAAAAGGAGCAGCCAAACTACAAGAAGATGATAATTGCTGTGAAGCACCAATAATATTGGCGCCACAAGAACCACAACCGGTTGTAGAACCGGTAAAGAAAGAAGAGGAGGATAAAGGTCCGAGCAAACTCCAGAAACTTCTTGAAAGGGTCAAAACCACAGCAACTTCTATTTTTAATGAAACTGATGACGAAGACGAATAAAGATTAACACTTATGAATACAGATTACATAGATATGGATAACCCTTCGGCGGACACAATTGATAGTCCGGCTTCCATAATAAAAGTTATAGGCGTAGGGGGTGGCGGAAATAACGCTATCAACCACATGTATCGTCAGAGTATCGACACAATATCATTTGTAGTGTGTAATACCGATTCTCAAGCATTACACAATTCACCCGTACCCAACAAGTTACTGATAGGTCCCAAAACCACAAAAGGAATGGGTGCAGGCAACGATCCGCATAGAGCAGCCGAAGCAGCCGAAGAGAGCGTTGAAGAAATTGCTCACCTATTTGATGATGAGACCAAAATGGTATTTATCACAGCCGGCATGGGTGGTGGCACAGGAACTGGTGCTGCACCTGTCGTGGCACGCGTAGCACACGAAAAGGGGATGCTCACTATCGGTATCGTCACAATTCCATTCTTGTTTGAAGGGGAGAAAAAGATTCTAAAAGCACTGGAAGGAGCCGATGAGATGAGCAAATATGTGGACGCTCTTCTTGTAATAAACAACGAACGATTAACCGAAATATATAAGGACTTAAACTTTATCACTGCTTTCGGCAAAGCCGATGACACCCTTTCGACTGCTGCACGCAGTATTTCTGAAATTATCACAGTTGATGGCTATATAAACTTAGACTTCAACGATGTGAACACCACGTTGAAAGATGGAGGAGTAGCTATAATAAGCAGTGGATATGGAGAAGGGGAAAATCGTGTGACAAAAGCAATACTCGATGCTCTTAATTCGCCACTACTCAAAAATCGTGATGTAGAGGGTTCTAAGAAAATATTATTTAATATTTATTTCTCAAGAGAAGCTGAAAATCAATTTGTCATGACCGAAGCTACGGAATTGACAAATTTTATGGCTAAATTTGCACCCGAAGTCGATGTGATATGGGGAGTATCTTTTGATGAATCACTCGGAGAACAGGTAAAAATAACCATTCTCGCAGCCGGATTTAAGGTTACGCTTAGTGATGAGAATGAAACCACATTCGGAGGTAGCGGAAAGAGACAAGAAGCTGCGCCAAAACCTCAACAAACATCTAAAGAGGGAATGGAACGCCTTGCAGAGGAATATGGCACCGAGAAAATTGCAAAACGACAACAGGAGATGGCACGCGCAAGATATATAGTGCTCACTCCTGAACAATTTGACAACGATGAGGTGGTAGAAATTATGGAACGCACCCCTACTTTCAACCGCGATGTTAAAGTAAAGGATGCCATAAAAGAAGCAACACACTCTGTGAAACCAGATTTCAACGCTCCCAAAAAGGATGCCAACGGAGTAGTGCCTACAACAATATCATTTGGATAAATTATCCGAAGTAGACAAAAAAGAATATTAACTAAATAAAGGGAGGAGTTCCTATTATGAGTTTATTTGATCAAATAAGTGGCGATATTAAGTCAGCAATGCTGGCTCGTGACCGCGTGCGCCTCGAAACATTACGCGGAATCAAAAAAGAGTTTATCGAAGCTAAAACTGCAAAAGGTAGCGATGGCGAGCTTGCTGACGACACAGCAATGAAGATATTGGTGAAAATGGTGAAACAACGCAAAGAGAGCGCAAATATCTATTCCGAACAGAATCGTCCGGATCTTGCCGAACCTGAACTCGCTGAAGCTGCCATAATTGAAGAGTACCTGCCTAAACAAATGTCGGAAGAGGAGCTAACTGTCGCACTCAAAGAAATAATTGCTACGACAGGTGCTACAAGTGCTAAAGAAATGGGCAAAGTGATGGGTGTAGCATCCAAACAACTTGCCGGGAAAGCCGACGGAAAAGCTATTTCCGCCAAAGTTAAAGAATTGCTCGCATAATAATTTTATATTGAAAGGATAACAATAAATGTTGACATTAGCATCCATCAAAGAAAACCCTCAAGCCATCATCGAGAGATTGAAGGTAAAAAACTATGATGCAAAAGCGCAAATCGATGAAATTTTACTTCTCGATCAACAACGTCGCGCATCTCAAGCTGCATACGATAATCAGGCAGCTGAACTCAAAAAACTTGCTGCTCAAATCGGAGCTCTCATGAAGCAAGGCAAAAGTGAAGAGGCTGAAAAGATTAAAGAACAAGTAGCAAAAATGAAAGAAGCAGGTAAAGATCATGATGAAAACCTGCGTAAATCGGAAGAAGCTATAACTGAAATATTGCTCTCAATCCCCAATACTCCATGTGATGCAGTACCAAAGGGTACCTCTGCCGAGGACAATATTGTGGAGAAAACCGGTGGCAAGATGCCCACTCTACCCAAAGATGCTCTTCCTCATTGGGAATTGGCAAAAAAATATAACCTCATCGACTTTGAACTTGGGGTAAAAATTACCGGAGCAGGATTTCCTGTATATTTCGGAAAAGGCGCAAAACTACAACGTGCACTTATCCAATTTTTCCTCGACGAGGCAAGCAATGCAGGCTATCTCGAAACTCAACCTCCATACGTTGTAAACGAAGCATCCGGATACGGCACAGGACAACTACCCGATAAAGAAGGACAAATGTATCACTGCAATGAAGATAATCTTTATTTGATACCTACAGCCGAAGTCCCTGTAACAAATATTTATCGCGATGTAATTTTCGATCAGAAAGACCTTCCTAAAAAGAATTGTGCTTATTCTGCTTGTTTCCGTCGTGAAGCAGGAAGCTATGGTAAGGATGTGCGCGGATTGAACCGCTTGCACCAATTCGATAAGGTTGAAATTGTGAGAATTGAAAAACCAGAAAACTCGTATGCTGCTCTCGAAGAAATGAAAGATCACGTTCAGGGGCTTCTCGAAAAGCTCGAACTTCCATGGCACATACTTCGCTTATGTGGTGGAGATATGAGTTTCACATCGGCTATAACATTTGATTTTGAGGTGTATTCAGCTGCACAAAGTAGATGGCTTGAAGTAAGCTCAGTGTCAAACTTTGAGAGTTATCAAGCAAATCGATTGAAATGTCGCTACCGTGGAGATGATAAAAAGACTATTCTGTGCCACACACTCAACGGATCAGCATTAGCACTTCCACGTATAATGGCTGCTCTTCTCGAAAACAATCAGACACCCGAAGGAATACTCATTCCAAAAGCATTACAGAAATATACCGGATTTACTATTATCGATTAGTAACTCTCAAATAATAAAAAGGAATCCATCAATTTTTTGCAATTGATGGATTCCTTTTTTATTTTATGTTTTATGATCTACAGATGGTTTTCTTTACAATATCCAATAGAGTAGTAAAATTTATCGGCTTTGATATAAACTCTGCACATCCCGCTTCTTCTGCTTTTTCCTTATCACTTGAAAATATATTGGCAGTCAGTGCTACAATATAGGAATCGGGGTCCATTTTCTTTATGCGTCGAGTAGCCTCAAATCCATCAAGCAACGGAAGACCTAAATCCATGAGGATAAGGTCATATTTAGTAGCTTGTGCCATTTCGCAGGCTTCAATACCATTTTTAGCGCGATCCAATTTATATGCTTTCAGAATCGCTTTCACAAGAAGAAAATTACTGTCATTATCTTCTACAACTAAAATTTTAATCGTGGGCAATATATTATCCATTATTATTTTAGCCTAATACCAGGCTTTATTATTACTCTATCATTTGTCCTGATAAACAAACGTGATAAACTCATGTTTGTTCACCATAGATCAACCCCTTATGTCTTGATTTATACCTAAATTACATAAAAAAAACTTTCTGCATTTTATAATTAAAATTCCTTATTATACTATTG
>CAZYEO010000022.1:8308-22839 GCA_964646495.1 uncultured Muribaculaceae bacterium | reverse complement strand
ATAGGAATAAGCTTTTAGTTATAAAAAGTAAGATAAATAGTGATATTGGTTATGATTTTGTTGATTTTAATGGTATTTTTCTTACTATTTATTTGAATAATAAAAATTAATGCATATCTTTGCACCAATAAAATCAGTCATTTATGAACGTGATCCAAAATAACCTAAGCCTCCTGCTATCTATTCTACTGCCGAATATTATTATTCGACGATAGACAGAGAGGTTTTATATGGATATGTGCGTTTCTATATATAGATTAATGAGATAAAAAACCTTTCTTTTTTCGTCGGAAAAAGAAAGGTTTTTTAGTATAAAAGAAAATTCAAAAAAACGAAATACAAAATTTTATGAGCGACAAATTATTTATTTTTGACACTACATTACGCGACGGAGAGCAAGTACCCGGATGCCAACTTAATACGATTGAGAAAATTGAGGTAGCTAAAACTCTTGAAGCGCTGGGAGTTGATGTAATTGAAGCCGGATTTCCTGTTTCAAGTCCAGGCGATTTTAATTCTGTAGTGGAAATATCAAAAGCAGTTACTTGGCCAACAATATGTGCTCTTACACGTGCAGTTGAAAATGACATTAAAGTTGCGGCTGATGCTCTTAAGTATGCCAAACATAAAAGAATACATACCGGAATTGGTACATCTGACTATCATATAAAATATAAATTCAATTCTACTCGAGAAGAGATAATAGAACGTGCTATAGGATGTGTATCCTATGCTAAAAAATTTGTCGAGGATGTGCAGTTTTATGCTGAAGATGCTGGACGTACAGATAATGAATATCTTGCGCGAGTGGTCGAGGCTGTAATTAAAGCCGGTGCTACAGTAATAAATATTCCAGATACAACAGGATATTGTTTACCTCATGAATTTGGCGAGAAAATAAAATTCTTGAAGGAAAATGTGAAAGGGATAGATAATGTTATTATTGCTACACATTGCCATAATGATCTCGGAATGGCTACAGCAAATACTATTTCGGGCATTCTAAATGGGGCTCGCCAAGCCGAAGTTACAATAAATGGGATAGGTGAACGTGCCGGCAACACATCTCTTGAAGAGGTTGCTATGATATTCCGATGCCACAAGGGATTAAACATTGACACAAATATCAATACCAATAAAATTTGTTCTACGAGTCGCATGGTGTCGAGCCTTATGAATATGCCGGTTCAGCCAAATAAGGCTATCGTGGGACGAAATGCCTTTGCTCATTCGTCGGGTATTCATCAAGATGGAGTGTTGAAAAACAGAGAAAGTTATGAAATCATGGATCCTAAAGATGTGGGATTAGATGAAAACTCAATTGTACTCACCGCAAGAAGTGGTCGTGCAGCATTAAAACACCGTTTTCATGTTCTTGGTATTGAGCTTACCAAGGATGAACTCGATAAAGCATATGATGGATTCTTAAAACTTGCTGATAGGAAAAAGGATATTAATGATGATGATGTGCTTATGCTTGCCGGTAAACACCGTGATAAGAATGCACGTATTAAACTTGATTTCCTTCAAGTTACAAGTGGAGTAGGGATTCAAGCAGTTGCAAGTGTTGGCTTGATAATTGCAAATGAGAGATTCGAAGCATGTG
Organism: uncultured Muribaculaceae bacterium; assembly: GCA_964646495.1. GTDB lineage: Bacteria > Bacteroidota > Bacteroidia > Bacteroidales > Muribaculaceae > HGM05232. The sequence goes on along the minus strand of CAZYEO010000022.1, from coordinate 21,233 downwards.
CTACCGGGAACGGACCAGTTGATGCAGCAATCAATGCAATAAAGAATATAATTCACCGTCAAATGATATTGAAAGATTTTCTTATACAAGCTATCACAAGAGGAAGTAATGATGTCGGTAAAGTTCATATGACAGTTGATCATGAGGGTAATTCATATTATGGATTCTCAGCCAATACTGATATAGTTGCTGCTTCGGCAGAAGCATTTATCGATGCAATAAATAAATTTACAGTTTAATAAGACTTATATAATATAAATATGAATACTATTTTCGATAAAATCTGGGATGCACACGTAGTAGGCTTAATCGAAGGAGGTCCATCGCAGATATATATTGATCGTCACTATTGTCATGAAGTTACGAGTCCGCAGGCATTTAATGGATTGCGTGAACGAGGATTGAAAGTCTTCCGTCCCGAAAAAACGATTTGTTCGCCCGACCACAATATACCGACCTTAAACCAAGATAAGCCGATTGTCGATCCGGTATCGCGCAATCAGGTAGAAACTCTCACGAGTAATGCCAATGAATTTGGATTAACGCTTTACGGATTGGGAAATCCAAAAAATGGGATTATACATGTGATAGGTCCGGAAAATGGATTGACTCTGCCTGGAAGTACTATTGTATGTGGTGATAGTCATACATCTACACATGGTGCATTTGGAGCCGTGGCATTTGGAATAGGGACAAGTGAAGTGGAAATGGTGCTTGCATCACAGTGTATTTTACAACCCAAGCCCAAAACAATGCGTATCACGGTTAAAGGAACTATGAAACCATTTGTAACGGCTAAGGATATTGCACTTTATATTATAAGTAAGATGACTACTGGTGGGGCTACCGGCTATTTTGTGGAATATGCAGGGGAAGCGATAGAAAGACTATCAATGGAAGAGCGCATGACTGTATGTAATCTGAGCATTGAAATGGGTGCAAGAGGAGGTATGATTGCTCCCGATGATGTTACATTTGATTATGTTAAGGGTAGAGAGTTTGCGCCAAAAGGTGCCGAATGGGATAACGCATTAGAATATTGGAAAACTCTAAAGAGTGATAAAGATGCCATATTTGATAAAGAAATTGTGTTTGATTGCGCAGATATAGATCCTCGCATAACCTACGGAACAAATCCGGGTATGGGCATAGGAATAGATGATGCAATACCTACTCTCGCGGATATTGATGAAGCAGGAAAAATATCTTTTGTGAAATCACTTGAATATATGGGATTTAAACCCGGTGAAAAATTATTAGGTAAAACTATTGATTATGTATTCTTGGGAAGTTGTACGAATGGTAGAATTGAAGATTTTAGAGCATTTGCAAACTTTGTAAGAGGTAAAAAGAAAGCGGATAATGTCACAGCATGGCTTGTGCCTGGTTCGTGGAATGTAACTAACCAAATTAAAGAGGAAGGATTAGATAAAATACTTGAGGCTGCTGGTTTTGAATTACGTCAGCCGGGATGTTCAGCATGTCTTGCTATGAATGAAGATAAAGTTCCGGCAGGTAAATATGCTGTTTCTACCTCAAATCGTAATTTTGAGGGTAGACAAGGACCCGGATCGAGAACAATATTAGCTGGTCCACTTGTAGCAGCAGCAGCAGCAATAACGGGGAAATTAACAAACCCAACTACACTTTAATTATTAATCTTATTTATATGAATGATAAGTTTCAAACATTGACATCTACTTGTGTTCCACTTCCAATGGAGAATGTGGACACAGATCAAATAATACCTGCTCGTTTTTTGAAAGCTACATCTCGTCAAGGATTTGGTGATAATCTATTTCGTGATTGGAGATATGACAAGCAGGATAATCCTATTAATTCATTTGTTCTTAATGATCCTACATATTCTGGGGCTGTACTCGTAGCAGGTAAAAACTTCGGGTCAGGTTCAAGTCGGGAACATGCAGCATGGGCAGTGGGCGGTTATGGGTTTAAGGTTGTAGTATCCAGTTTTTTTGCCGATATATTTAAGAACAATGCTCTAAACAACTGTGTTTTGCCTGTAGTGGTGAGCGAGGGCTTTTTAGCTTCATTATTTACATCGATTAATGAGAATCCACAAACTACTATCACAGTTAATCTTGATCTGCAAACAATAAAGAATAATTCCACAGGAGAAAAAGAATCGTTTGATATCAATCCATATAAGAAAAATTGTCTTATCAATGGATTTGATGATATTGATTTTCTTTTGAGCAAAAAAGATGATATATTAGCTTGGGAAAATAATAAATAATATATGTTTATAGAAATCTTAGATACTACTCTTCGTGACGGAGAACAGACAGCCGGTGTATCTTTTTCAACACAGGAAAAGTTAGGTATAACGCGTCTTGTACTCGATGAGCTCCATGTCCCACGAATTGAAATAGCATCGGCACGCGTGTCGTCGGGTGAATTTGATTCGGTGAGAGAAGTCTGTACATGGGGTAAGCGCAACAACTATATTGACAATATTGAGATACTCGGATTCATAGATGGAGGTCAATCGATAAATTGGGTTCATGATGTAGGTGGGAGAGTTATTAATCTTCTTTCTAAGGGTTCAGAGAAACATTGTCGAGGACAGCTCGGAAAGACTCCACAAGAGCATCTCGAAGATATTGCCAAAGAAGTGATGCTTGCAGAATCTATGGGTATAGATGTGAATCTGTATCTTGAAGATTGGTCCAATGGAATAAAAAGTTCTCCCGAATATGTTTATTTCATGATGGATAATCTAAAAGAATTGCCAATAAAGAGATTTATGCTTCCCGATACTTTAGGTATATTCAATCCAAATCAAGTATATGGCTATGGATTAAGAATGATTGAACGTTATCCCGACGTGCATTTCGATTTTCATGCTCATAATGATTATGATTTGGCAACTGCCAATTCGTTTGCTGCCGGATTAGCTGGATTGCAGGGATTACATTGCACTATTAATGGTCTCGGAGAACGTGCCGGGAATGCCCCCTTATCGAGTGTGGTTGCAATAGTGCACGATATGCTTAAAAAGAAAACCGGTATTGATGAAAAGAAAATCAATAAGGTGAGTTATATCGTTGAGTCATTTTCTGGAATTAGAATACCTGCCAATAAACCTATAATAGGTGAGAGTGTGTTTACACAATGTGCAGGAGTGCATGCCGATGGAGATAATAAAAATAACCTATATTATAATGATTTATTACCCGAACGGTTTGGACGAGAAAGGGAATATGCTTTAGGTAAAACATCAGGAAAAGCCAACATCAAAAAGAATCTGGAAGCACTCGGTATTGAGCTGAGTGAGGATAATATAAAGAAAGTGACACAAAGAATTATAGAACTTGGTGACAAGAAGGAGATAGTTACTCCTGCTGATCTACCTTATATTATTTCAGATGTATTAAAACACCACATCCAACATGATAAGGTGAGAATCATAAATTATGCTCTCAGTCTATCACAAGGATTACGTCCTACGGCAACTGTGAAGCTCGAAATAAACGGTGAAGAGTATCAAGAAAGTGCAGTGGGCGATGGACAATATGACGCATTTGTTAAAGGTGTAAAACGGATATATAAAGATACTTTACACCGTCAATTTCCTACACTCACAAACTATACCGTGAATATTCCACCTGGTGGGCATACAGATGCACTCGTGCAAACTACCATCACTTGGAATTATAACTCTAAGGTAATAAAGACTCATGGGCTTGATGCTGACCAGACTGAGGCTGCAATTCAAGCAACGGTGAAGATGCTCAACATAATAGAAAATATATAAAAAAACAAGAATATGAAAATGAAAATAGCGGTTCTTGCCGGTGATGGAATAGGACCGGAAATTGTGAAAGTGGCATTAAATGTTACTAAAGAAATATGTATTAAATATAATCATAATTTAGAATATAAGGAAGCTCTTGTAGGGGCTTGTGCTATCGATGAATATGGTGATCCATATCCTGAAAGCACACATCAATTGTGCATGGAATCGGATGCAGTGCTTTTTGGTGCAATAGGATCGCCTAAATATGATAATGATCCATCGGCTAAAGTACGTCCAGAACAAGGATTATTGGCAATGCGGAAAAAACTTGGATTATATGCTAATATTCGCCCTGTTACTACATTTCCAAGTCTTATATATAAATCTCCTTTGCGAGCTGATCTTATTGAGGGTGCTGATTTTATGTGTATTCGTGAATTGACGGGTGGAATGTATTTTGGTAGACCGCAAGGACGCAGTGAAGATGGTAATACCGCCTATGACACTTGCGTGTATAGTCGTTATGAAATTGAGAGAATCGTGCGCCTTTCTTATGAATATGCTTTGAAAAGACGCAAGAAACTAACTATAGTCGATAAAGCAAATGTGCTTGCAACATCACGATTATGGCGACAAGTGGCAAAAGAATTAATGGTTGAATATCCGGAGGTTGAAACCGAATTTTTATTTGTAGATAATGCGGCTATGCGCATGATACAGTGGCCTAAGGATTTTGATGTAATGGTAACGGAAAATATGTTTGGAGATATTCTTACCGATGAAGGTTCGGTTATAACCGGATCTCTTGGAATGCTACCATCGGCATCAGTAGGTGTACATACTTCCGTATTTGAACCGATACACGGATCATGGCCACAGGCTGCCGGAAAGAATATAGCTAATCCATTGGCCACAATCCTATCAGCTGCAATGATGTTGGAATATGCTTTTAATCTTAAAGAAGAGGCTCAGCTAATACGTGATGCAGTCAATGCTTCATTGGAAGAAGGATATGTAACCGAGGATATTGCAGCAAAAGATGCTCCGCATTATTCTACCTCACAAGTAGGTGAGTGGATTATCGATTTCATAAAGAAAGCTTGAACAAAATAAAAATGGCATTCTGGGTATTTAATATTCCAGAATGCCATCATATATATTAATACAGGATATGAATACCGTAAAAATAACCGTGATACGAAAGGTCAATCATAGTGATCTATCGGCGGAATATGAAAATCCTATCGAACACGCATGTAATATGCAGGAGGGACAAATATTTATTTCTGTTCAAAACCAAAAACCAGAAGGACTTTGTGAAAGTGCTTGGCAATCTATGTTGCCTTTTGTGACTACATTATCTCATGGAGGACAAAATTTCTATGATGGGTGGATGAAGAACCCAAAATCGGCTATGATTTCGTGTAATGATGGCTTTCGCCCGGTAAGTTTCTTGATAGAAACTATAGAATAGAGCTTTAGTCGCAATATCTTTTCAGGAGAATACTCAATGAAATAATTTAATTCCTATAAATCAATAAGTATTAATAATAGGAATATGGGGGATGCTATATATAATATTACAAAAATGGGACATTTTGTCATTATTATATCTCTTAACATGGAAAAAAGTTGTAATTTTTTACAGAAACAATATAATCTTTCTACCTTTGTTGTCTAATAAGAGTAAAAAGAGAATTTAGTTTAATGATTTCAATTCAAAATTTATCTGTAGAATTCAGTAGTAAGTCATTGTTTGACAATATTAATTATGTAATTAATAAAAAAGATCGTATAGCCTTGGTAGGTAAAAACGGAGCAGGAAAGTCTACAATGCTTAAAATAATTGCGGGTCTACAATCTCCTACGCATGGTAGTGTGTCGGTTCCCAATGATACAGTAATCGGATATCTGCCTCAACAAATGGTGCTAACGGATGAGCATACTCTCATGGAGGATGTGAAAACAGCATTCGACCATATCAATAAATTAAAGCATGAAATTGAAGCGGTTAATCTAGAGATGAATGAGCGCACCGACTACGAGAGTGATGGATATCATAAACTTATTGATAGGCTTACGCATCTCACCGAAATGGATGCAATGCTCGGAAGCGAAAATTGTGACGCAGAGATTGAAAAGACTCTTTTTGGATTAGGATTTAATCGTGAGGATTTTGATAGGCCTACATCTGAATTTAGTGGGGGATGGCGTATGCGTATTGAACTTGCTAAATTGCTGTTAAGGAAACCGGATGTTTTACTCTTGGATGAACCGACAAACCATCTTGATATCGAATCTATTCAATGGCTTGAAAATTTCTTGAAAACTAAAGCCGATGCAGTAGTATTAGTGTCGCACGACCGTGCATTTATTGATAATGTAACTACTCGCACTATTGAAATATCATTAGGTAAAATATATGATTATCAGGTAAATTACAGTAAATACGTGACGCTGCGCCAAGAACGGCTTGAGCAGCAAATGCGAGCATATCAAAATCAACAAAAACAGATTCAAGATACTGAGGATTTTATTGAAAGATTCAGATATAAAGCCACTAAATCCGTGCAGGTACAAAGTCGAATAAAGCAATTGGCTAAGATCGACCGTATTGAAGTTGATGAGGTTGATAATTCTCGTCTGAGCCTTAAATTTCCTCCTGCTCCGAGATCAGGGGATTACCCTGTGATTGCTGATGAAGTTGGGAAAGCATATGGTGAGCATATTGTATTTTCACATGCCAACTTTACAATAAAGCGTGGCGAAAAAATAGCCTTTGTCGGTAAAAACGGAGAAGGAAAATCAACACTTGTGAAGTGTATTATGGGAGAAATCCCATTTGATGGTGTCCTTAAATTAGGGCATAATATTAAAATAGGATATTTTGCTCAGAATCAAGCTCAATTGCTTGATGGTGATATTACAGTATTTGATACTATAGATCATGTGGCAGTAGGGGATATTCGTACAAAAATAAGGGATATTTTGGGGGCTTTCATGTTTGGAGGTGAGGCATCTGATAAAAAAGTGAAAGTACTTTCCGGTGGTGAGAAAACAAGATTGGCAATGATAAAACTTTTGCTTGAACCTGTAAATTTGCTGATACTTGATGAACCTACCAATCACCTGGATATGCGCACCAAAGATGTGTTGAAACAAGCGATTAAAGACTTTAACGGCACGGTTATTGTAGTGTCACATGATAGGGAGTTTCTTGATGGGCTTGTGGAAAAGGTATATGAATTTGGTGGTGGTCGTATCAAAGAACACCTTGGTGGTATTTATGACTTCCTTGAGGCTAAAAAGATTGAATCTCTATCAGAATTAGAAATCAATGAGAAAAAATCAGTTGCAGCTCCACAGCTTTCTAAAATGCCTAAGACTTCAATACAAGATAAGCCTTCGAGTGCAGAACCCTCAAAAATAAGTTATGCCGAGCGAAAAGAAAGAGATAAAATTGTAAAGAAAGCACAACGCAAAGTTAAAGATGCGGAGATGCAAATTACAGAATTAGAAAATGAAATAAAAAATATTGAAGATAAATTGGCTGAAGGAAATGCTGCGGATTCTTCTATTTATGATACTCATATGGCTCTCCAAAAGAAATTGGATAATGCAATGAGTATTTGGGAATTAGCAACCATTGAATTGGACGAGCTTAATGGCGAGTGATTTTATTCCCCTCATGCAACCTTTTGCATGCAATTCACGTCAAATATCTAACTTGATAACTAATAAACTTAAATAAATGAAGTATGAGAAATTTAAAATTTACGCTTTTATTTATGGCTTTAACACCTACACTGGCTATGAATGCAAGTATTAACGCTCAAGCAGGTGTAAATCCTGCTAATTTAGACACTACAGTTTCTCCAGGTTCTGATTTTTATCAATATGCCTGTGGTGGATGGATGGCAAAAAATCCATTACAAGGAGAATATGCTCGTTTTGGTACATTTGATCAATTAGGAGAGAATAATCGTGCTCAGGTGAGAGATTTAGTATTGGAATTAGCCTCTACAAAGAATAAAAAAGGTTCTGTAGCGCAAAAAGTAGGTGATCTCTATAATATGGGTATTGACAGTGTGCGTCTCAATAACGAGGGAGCTACTGCAATTACATCCGATCTTGCTAAAATTGCAAATATGGATCGCAAGAATTTATCTGAAATGGTTGCTTTGCAACATTCTGGGTCCAGTTATCCTTTTTTTGGAACATTTGTAATGAGTGATTTAATGGACTCGAATGAGAATGCATTATATATAGCACAAGGAGGAATGTCGCTTGGAGATAGAGACTATTATATTGAAAATGATGAAAACTCTGTTAAGATACGAAAGGAATACATGAAATATCTTGAAAAAATATTTACCCTTTCCGGTTACAAAACTAAGGATGCAAAAAAGGCTGCTAAAAATGTAATGAAAATAGAAACCGAACTTGCAAAAGTTGCGATGTCTCGTGAAGAATTACGTGATTATTCCAAGCAATATAATGTGCGCTCATTCGATCAAATGAAGAAAGATTATCCTAATTTTGACTGGGTTGCATACTTTAATAAATTGGGAGTAAAAAACACCGATAAAGTAATTGTATGCCAATTGAATAGTGTAGCTAAGATAAATGAATTGGTGAAAACGCTTACAGATCAGGAATTGAAGGATTACATAGCTTTCAATTATATAAGTACTGCTGCTAATTATCTGAGCGATGATTTTGTAACTGCTGAATTTGAAATGTATTCTAAGACATTGTCAGGTAAAACAGAAATGGAACCACGTTGGAAACGCGCTCTATCTGTTCCAAATGCGCTATTGGGTGAAGCCGTAGGCGAGTTATATGTGGAAAAATATTTTGCCGGAGATTCAAAGGCTAAGATGATGAAAATAGTAAATAACCTTAAAACATCTCTTGGTGAGCATATTTCAAATCTTTCTTGGATGAGTGATTCCACAAAGATAAATGCTCTTGTAAAGCTTAATAGCTTTACGGTGAAGATTGGGTATCCCGATAAATGGCGTGATTATAGCGGTATTACAATAGATCCATCACAACCATATTGGGCAAACATAAAGAAAGCTATTGAATTTGAATCTGCATATAATTTTGACAAATTGGGCAAGCCGGTCGATAAAGATGAATGGGGTATGACACCTCAAACCGTAAACGCTTATTACAATCCTACGACCAATGAAATTTGTTTCCCGGCAGGGATACTTCAAGCCCCTTTCTTTGATCCTAATGCAGATGATGCATCAAATTATGGTGCAATCGGAGTGGTAATCGGTCATGAAATGACTCATGGGTTTGATGATCAAGGCCGCAATTTCGACCAGAATGGTAATATGGTAGACTGGTGGAAACCATCGGATGCGGAAAATTTCAAGAAATTAACAGATGTGCTTGTCGCTCAATATGATAGCATTAAAGTGCTCGGAGACGAACATGCAAATGGTACATTCACTCTTGGCGAAAATATTGCTGATCATGGTGGACTTCGTGTAGCGTATACGGCATTTATGAAAACACCTCAAGGACAAAGCACTGAATTGATTGACGGATTTACACCGGCTCAACGCTTCTATCTTGCTTATTCAAACGTATGGGCTGCTAATATTCGTGATGCCGAAATATTGCGTCGCACAAAGATTGATCCTCATTCATTGGGAAAATGGCGTGTGAATGCAGCATTGAGAAATATTCAACCATTCTTTGAAGCATTCAGCATCAAAGAGGGTGATCAAATGTATTTGGCTCCTGAAAAACGTGTGACAATCTGGTAAAATAATTATCATAAATAATTAGAGTGACGTTGAGGTATTTATCCTTGACGTCACTTTTTTATTGCTTTAATTTCTATTAGATTCAACAAGATTTCTTATATTTGTAAAGTGAATTGGTAAATAGTGCCGTGTGTGAATTAGGCATCATTTTAGCAGATTTTTTATGCGTAAATAAAACTAAAACATTACCTATATGAGATTTAATATTCCAAGTAAAGTACTGTCCACTCACCTCAATGCAGTGAGCAAAGTGGTTAATTCCAAAAATTCGATTTCCATTCTCGATAATTTTCTATTTGTACTTAATGAAAATGAATTAGTTATAACAGGTAGCGATCAAGAGACTACTCTTACTACTGTAGTGCCGGTGTTGGAATCGGAAGGTGAGGGCAAATTTGCGGTAAATGTAAAATGGATTCTTGATTTACTTAAAGAATTACCCGATCAGGCATTGACCTTTGAAATCAATGATGACAACCTTGAAATAAATATTTTCTATCTTAATGGTAAATTCAATTTTATTGGTATAAATGGAGATGAATTTCCTCAAAAAGAAAACATCGAAGAGGCTAATGTGACAATGGTATTGCCAAGTGCTGAAATAGCAAAAGGGATAGATCAAACTATATTTGCTGTAGGAGTCGATGATTTGCGTCCGCAAATGATGGGTATTTTATGGGATATTAAGCCTAACGAGATTACATTTGTAGCTTCTGATACTCATAAACTGGTGCGTTGTATTAATAGTGCCGTTGTCCCCGGAATCGAATCTTCGTTTATTCTCCCTACTAAACCGGCATCTATTCTGAGGAATATCCTTCAAAAGAACGAAGGGGAGGTGAAGTTGAGCATAGACTCTACCAGCGCAACATTTGAATTGTCTAATTATACAATGAATTGTAGATTTGTAAAAGGTAAATACCCAAATTATAATTCTGTAATACCTACCGATAGTCCATTCTCATTAATAGTAGAGCGTCAATCATTGCTTAATGCTGTTCGTCGCGTAGCTGTTTTTGCAAATGGAGGTGGATTAGTTAAATTGGAAATACATTCCGAGGAGATAAGATTAAAAGTGTTGGATATGGATTTCTCGACTTCGGCTGAGGAGACTGTAGCTTGCGATTATAAAGGAGAAGATATGATCATTGGATTTAATAGTGCACGTATAATCGAGGTGCTTAACAATATATCGGCAGATACTATACTTGCTAAATTCTCGGGTCCGTCAAGAGCAGGAATATTCTTGCCTTTGGAACAAAAGGATAATGAGGATATATTAGTTCTCATAATGCCTATGGTGATTTAATTCTGAAAACATAATAATGGATTTAAATTTAAAAAAATCGATAGTATTTTTTGATCTCGAAACAACTGGAGTAAATACTATAAAAGACCGTATTGTAGAAATATCTTACATAAAGATATCGCCTAACGGTGAAGAAGAGGAACGCACTTTGCGTATTAATCCGGAAATGCCTATTCCTCCGGAATCAACAGCTATTCATCATATAAGTGATGAAGATGTGAAGGATAAGCCCACTTTCAAAGAGGTGGCTAAGGAGTTAGGACGAGTATTTACAGGAGCTGATATTGCTGGTTTCAATAGCAACCGTTTTGATGTGCCTTTATTGATGGAGGAATTTCTACGAGCCGATGTAAATATTGATCTAAGTCGTTGTAAATTTATTGATATTCAAACGATATTCCATAAAATGGAACAACGCACTTTGGTCGCTGCTTATAAATTTTATTGCAATAAAGATTTAGAGGAAGCACATTCTGCATTGGCAGATACGCGTGCCACTTATGAAGTGTTGAAAGCTCAATTGGATCATTATCCGACTTTACAAAATGATATAGACTTCTTATCTACATTCTCGCAACAAAATAGAAATGTAGATTTGAGTGGAAGAATAATATACAACGACAAGGATATTGAGGTATTCAACTTCGGAAAATATAAAGGTGTATCAGTAGAAGATGTATTCCAAAAGGATACGGGTTACTACGCTTGGATGATGCAAGGAGATTTTCCGTTAAACACTAAGCAAGTAATAACCAATATTAAGTTGCGAATGAAGTAATGATGAAAGGGAAGCATATCATATTAGGAATAACCGGAGGGATTGCCGCATACAAAGCAGTGTCCTTATTGAGGTTATTGGTGAAAGCCGGAGCGGAAGTTCAAGTCATTATCACACCGTCGGGTAAGGAGTTTATTACTCCTGTAACTTTATCGGCATTGAGCGGAAAGCCGGTGATATGCGACTTCTTCACAGCAAATACCGGTCAATGGAATAGCCATGTAGATCTCGGTCTATGGAGCGATGCAATGATTATTGCGCCTGCTACGGCATCATCAATAGCAAAAATGGCTCACGGAATTGCTGATAATATGCTTATCACTACATATTTGTCGGCTAAGTCAACGGTTTTTTTAGCCCCGTCGATGGATTTGGATATGTATGCTCATCCTACCACTACACACAATCTTGATTTGCTCAGGAATTATGGAAATCAAATAATCGAACCTACATCCGGAGAGTTGGCAAGCCATTTAATAGGTAAGGGCAGAATGGCTGAACCAGAAACTATTTTTGATGTTTTGAATAATTATTTTGAGCATCAAAAAGATTTGAATGGTAAAAATATTATGGTTACAGCCGGACCTACATACGAAAAAATTGACCCGGTGAGGTTCATTGGTAATTATTCTTCAGGTAAAATGGGATATTCCATTGCTGAGGAATGTGCAATGCGAGGTGCTAATGTCACCCTTATAAGCGGACCTGTAAACATGAGAGCAAATCACCCCTCTATAAATACTATAAAGGTAGAGAGTGCTAATGAAATGTATGAGGAATCATTAAAGTATTTTCCTCAATCTGATGTTGCGATAATGTGTGCAGCTGTTGCCGATTATTGTGTGGAAAATCAAAGTTCCACTAAGATCAAACGTGAGAAGGATGAAATACCAACGATAAAGTTGAAAAAGAATAAAGATATTGCAGCTGAACTTGGTAAAATAAAAAAAACAGGTCAGGTACTTGTGGGGTTTGCTCTGGAAACCAACAATGAACGCGATAATGCACTATCAAAATTAAAACGTAAAAATCTTGACTTTATAGTGTTAAATTCGATGCAGAATCCTAAAGCCGGATTTTGTAAGGATACTAATCAGATTACTATAATACAGGATGATGGAGAAGTAAAAGAATATGCTACAAAACAGAAAACTGAAGTAGCTAAAGATATTATAAACTTATTGAAAAATGGGTATTTGAATGAGTAGAATCTTATCACATAAGTTCCGTATGTTAGTTATTATTATTGTTATAATGACGAGAATTAGTATCTACGCACAGGGCAATCCGCA
>CAZYEO010000022.1:0-8298 GCA_964646495.1 uncultured Muribaculaceae bacterium | reverse complement strand
AGGAGTTAAACTGCAAGGTCGAAATAAATAGCGATCAAGTACAAAATGTGAATAAAGAAGTTTTTAAGACCCTTGAGACTGCTATGGCAGAGTATATTAACACCAATAGGTGGACAAATACACAATTTTCTCCTAATGAAAAAATTGAGTGTAAGTTGTTTTTTTCTATAAAGAGCTATGCTGACAATGTGATGACCGGTGAGCTGCAAGTCCAAGCTACACGTCCTGTTTATAATAGCTCTTATACATCTACATTGTTGAATTTCAAGGATACTAAAATAGAATTTAGCTATCAGGAAAATGAACCGTTGGTGTATTCGGAAACCACAATGGAAAGCAATTTAACAGCAATACTTAATTTTTATGCCTATCTCATAATTGCACTCGATTTTGATAGTTTCTCGCCTAATGGTGGAGAGGTTTATTTTGAAAAATTGGGAGAGATTGTTAGAATGGCTCAAAGTTCGGGAGAAAAAGGATGGAAAGCATTTGAGGATACTAAAAATAGGAGTGCTGTTCTTAGTGCCTATACAGATAAGAGCACGAGCGGATTACGTAATATTTTTTATTATTATCATCGCAAAGGGCTGGATGAGATGGCATTAAGTGTAGATAAGGGTAGGGCAGCAATAACAGAATCTCTTGGATTACTCAAAAAAATATATGATGTTGCTCCGATGAGTGTAGGCTTGTCAATGTTTAAAGATGCAAAATTAGATGAACTTGTAAATATATATTCCAAAGCAGGAATGGGTGAAAAAGAGAATGTATATGAGTTACTATATCCTCTTTATCCTACTGAAGGTGAGCGCCTGAATAAAATAAAGCAAGTGAGTAAAAATTAATTTAGATCATGTTAAAACAACTCACTATATCCAATTATGCTCTAATCGATTTCATTGAAATTAATTTCAATGAGGGATTCTCTATAATTACAGGAGAAACCGGTGCCGGTAAATCAATAATGCTTGGAGCGATGCAACTCATATTGGGAGAGCGTGGAGATGCAAAAACTGTAAGGAACAAAGATAAAAAATCTGTAATTGAAGCTCAATTTGATTTATCGGGATATGAACTGAATCAATATTTTTATGATAATGAGATTGATTACGACAATATCTCAATTTTGCGACGTGAAATATTGGCAAATGGGCGTTCGCGAGCGTTCATAAACGATACCCCAGTCACGATTGCTCAGCTACATGGATTGGCGATAAGACTTATTGATATACATTCTCAACACAATAATCAATTACTTGCTGATTCATCATATCAACTATCAATAATTGATAGTATTGCTCTTAATGAAAGTATAATATTGGATTATGCATCAATATATGATAAATATAGTGATGCACGAAACCGGTTAGCTCAATTAAAATCACATATTGGAAAGAATAAAGTTGAAGAAGAATATATGAGGTTTCAGTTGTCGCAATTGAGTGAGTTAAAACTACAAGCCGGGGAAGAATCAGAACTTGAATCAGAACAATTAAAACTAAGTAATGTAGTTGAGATAAAATCTGCTTTATGGGAAGCGTCGCAAACTCTTAATGGAGATGAATTGTCGGTTCTCAGAAGTCTTAAAAATGTATCTTCTAAACTTCAATCTTTAAATAAAATATTAGTTGATGCACCGGATTTACAGCAGCGCATTGATAGCGCTATAATTGAGATCAAAGATATTGCTGAAACCACGGATACTCTGATGGATGATATGGTGGATGATCCTGCAGAATTAGAACGGATAGACAATCGCTTAAATGATATATATACGCAGAAACGTAAACATGGTGTAGAAACCGTGGAGGAACTGATTGATATTGAAAATAAATTATCAGGGTCTTTGAACGAAATTGATAATTCGGAATACAATTTAGCTCAATTGCAAAATGAAGTTGATAAATATAAATCGCAACTTTTAATTATAGCCGATGAATTATCGAAATCAAGAAAAATTGCAGCACAAAAATTCAGCGATGAATTACAAGAAATTGCCATTCCATTAGGGATGAAGAATATACAATGTAAAGTGCAATTTGAATCGATTGAACCCTCACATTTCGGAACTGATAAATTACAATTCCTTTTTGCATTCAATAAGAATCAACAATTGTTGCCAATTGGTAATACTGCTTCCGGAGGTGAAATTTCGAGGTTAATGCTATGTGTAAAACTTATTGTGGCAAGAACAATGCAGATGCCTACGTTGATCTTTGATGAAATAGATACAGGAGTATCTGGTGACATTGCCAATAAAATGGCTGAAATGATGAGTGAAATCGCTCAAAAACGTCAGGTAATCACAATAACGCACCTCCCTCAAGTTGCTGCGATGGGTAATACCCATTATAAAGTTTATAAAAAAGATACACATGATGCAACTATTTCGAGTATATCGGAGTTAAATCATGAAGAGCGTGTGAAAGAGATAGCCGGAATGCTGAGTGGCGCAAAAATTAATCAGGCAGCTATCGATAATGCACTATCATTATTAAATCACATATAGATAAGACAATGGAAAAAAACGAATATATATTCGGTATTCGCCCTGTAATAGAGGCGATAGAAGCCGGTAAGGAAATTGATAAGATACTTATCAAAAAAGATATTGCGGGGGAACTCGTAGGTGAACTATTTGATCTCATAAAAGAGCGTAAGATATATTCTCAACGCGTTCCGGTGGAGAAGATCAATAGAATAACGATGAAAAATCATCAAGGTGTAGTAGCACAATTATCAGCTGTGACATATCACTCATTGGATAATATTGTACCACAACTCTATGAAGATGGAGTATTGCCTTTTATTGTGGTGCTTGATGGCATAACAGATGTGCGTAATTTCGGTGCAATAGCACGCACATGTGAATGCGCCGGAGTAGATGCAATAGTTATTCCAGAAAGAAACAGCGTGAGTGTGAATGCAGATGCAATAAAAACATCCGCCGGAGCTCTGCACCATATTCCTGTATGTAGGGAGAAGAATTTGCACGTTGCTGTGAAGATGTTGAAGGAAAATGGTTATCATGTTGTAGGGGCATCAGAAAAAGGATCAGTGAATTATACCAAAATAGATTATACAGTACCGGTAGCTCTTGTAATGGGATCGGAAGATGTAGGAATTTCTCCTGATATTCTGCGTATGTGTGATTCTTTGGTTTCAATTCCTGAGTTTGGAAATATAAGCTCTCTTAATGTTTCTGTGGCAGCCGGGATTATGATGTATGAAGTGGTGCGCCAACGTCTTGATGCTAACATGAACGTAAAATAACTTAATAATATTGACAAAATTTGACCTCCCAAGCTTTTTGAGGTAAATTTGCACAATAATAACAATCATTAAAACGAAATGATAAATCGTATCTTAATCAGGATAAAGGTAGTGCAGATGTTGTACTCCTATTTATTGACAGGAAAAGAAATGGCATTAAAAGATGCCATAAAGGAGTTGCAACGAAGTATGGAAAAATCTTTTGAATTATATCATGCGATTTTTATCCTTATGATTGACATCACAAGGTTGCAGGATATGAAATTAGATTTTGCAAAAAATAAATATTTGCCATCGGAAGAAGATATGAATCCGAATACCAGATTCGTAGATAATCAGTTGGTAAAAGTTCTTGCAGATCATGAAGAGATGAGGGAATATCTAAAGAATCATCCCATTTCATGGAAAGAAGATGATATTTTCTTAAAAATAATGCGTGAGAAGATTCTTAATTCAGAAGAATATGCCGAATATATGAAAGAGGCAAAAAATGATTTTAAGAGCGATTGCCAATTTTGGCGCAATATTCTCAAAAAAATTATTCTTCCCGATGAAGATTTTGCAGAGATATTGGAGTCTAAATCAGTATATTGGAATGATGACATCTTCACAATAAGCACATTTGTGTTGAAAACATTGAAACGTTGGGAAGATGGAGGTGAACGAGAGTTGTTGCCTATGTTTAAAGATGAAGAGGACAGCACTTTTGGCTCTGAGCTATTTGAAGATGTTGTGTTGAATAAAGTAAAATATTCAGAGCTCATAGATCAATTCGTTCAAAAAGAAAATTGGGATGTGGAACGTCTTGCCTTTATGGATAGAGTGATCATGATGGCTGCAATTTCTGAGGTGCTTAACTTTCCGAGTATTCCTACACGTGTGACATTAAACGAATATATAGAGATAGCAAAATTCTACAGCACGAATAAGAGTAGTGTGTTTGTGAACGGAATGCTTAATGCTATTTTTAATAATCTCCGCAAAGAGGGAGTTTTGCATAAAGAATAGAGAAATCTAATGATTAAATTTTGCATTACGCCCATTTGCACTATCTTTGTGAAATAAACATTTATATAAAACATTAAATTATGACATTAAATTCAATCATGCTTGAGGCAGCAGCTAATGGAGGAATGGGACAAAGTGGAATGATGAATATCCTAATGATTGTAGCTCTTATAGCAATTTTCTATTTTTTCATGATTCGTCCACAATCAAAGAAACAAAAGGAAATACGTAAATTCCGTGATGGTCTTTCTGTCGGTGATAAGGTAATAACTGCCGGAGGAATTCATGGTAAAATAAAGGATGTAAAGGATAATGTAATTATTCTTGAGATCGCTGATAATGTAAGAATCAAGATTGACAAGGGATCTGTATATCCATCTGCAGCCGATGCTGCGGCAGATCAAAATAACACAAACGATTCTTCAAAATAATAAATAAATTGTCATAGTTGATGATGGTGTAAATGCTATTTATCTATGATTATTTGAACATATTGAAGCCATTCATCAGCAATACAGCATGAATGGCTTTTCTCCTTAAATTAATGGTACAATGGGTATATACAGAAGAACAATTGATAGACTTAATGATATTTTTAGAACCTCAAAAGGAAAGAATATTTTTCTTTACCTTTTGTTTGTGCTAATATCATTTGTGTTTTGGCTGCTTTTGACGCTCAATAATGAAGTACAAAAGGATTATATATTACCACTTAATATAAAATCGATACCTGATAGCACCACAATGATTACTGATGCTCCTGCATATATACGTGTAAGCGTAAAAGATAAAGGGTCGTCATTATTAAAATATTCATGGGGAAGAGTACCATCCATTAATATTGATTTTAAAGAATTTAGCAATAATGCAGGGGTGCTGAGAGTTACTCCTGTAGAATTGAAGAGTATAATTCGTGATGCAATGGGGGGAAGTGTCACTATCATGGCAGTAAATCCCGATTCACTACGTTTATCATTCACAAATATTCCCGGGAAGGAAGTCCCACTTGTTCTTGATGTGCATGCCGAATCCAATATGCAATATGTAATAAGTGGCAAAATTGCAACCGATGTCAATAAGGTGAAAATATACTCAAGCAAAGAAAGATTGGCAGAAATATCAGAAGTTTATACATACCGCATAGAGGAGTTAAACCTAAAAGATACACTTTATCGGGATGTGAAAATAGCTGCACTTAATGGAGTGAAAATAGTTCCGGAGAGAGTAAAGGTAATGATTCCTGTTGAACCCTTGATTACCAAGAAAGAGGAGATACCAATTTCGGTGACAGGAGCTACGGAGAATGTGAATGTTGTAATTTTTCCATCTAAATTAGAAGTTACCTACTTAGTGCCACTTAGCCAATATAAAGTGTTTCAACATATAAAAGCTGTGGCAAATTATGATGAAAATATGCCTCAATCCAAAAAATTGCATGTAGAAATTACCGATGTTTCTCCTGATTGTAATAATCTATCGCTGTCGCTTGATAGCGTAGACTATATTATTCAACGTGATTAGATTATGAGCAAAATAATAGCTATAACAGGAGGTATAGGGAGCGGCAAAAGCATAATAGCTAAAATATTATTGTCGCTTGGTTATCGAGTGTATGATTGTGATATGAGAGCTCGAAGAATAATGGATGAATCGAGCCAAATACATGAAGATTTGATTACGGAATTTGGTGACGATATAATAAGAGAAAATAAAATTGATAGAGAAACTCTTGCTCGGGTTGTTTTTAATAATACGCATGCACTCAGTCGATTAAATTCGATTGTACATCCCAAGGTACGCGAAGACTTAATCAGGTGGATAAATAATCATTGTATTGAACGTACACTATTTATAGAAACTGCAATCTTAGAGCAAAGCAATTTGATTAATCTTATAGATGAAATATGGATAGTAGAGGCTCCTATTGAATTGCGAATTAATCGTGTAATAAATCGAAATAAGACAACCCGTGAGGAGGTTGAAAGACGAATTGTATCACAAAAATCTTGCAATAGGAATAATTGTAAAATAATTCTGAATGATGGCAAAAGTGCTTTGCTGCCACAGTTATGGGCATTGTTGTCTTGATTATGTCAAAGAGTGTAAACTTCTTGATTGATTAAAAAATGAATATTACTTTTGCAACTCAATAAAACATAACACAAATAATATCATAAAATAAAAATAAAAATTTATGTTAAAGAAAATAATGTCAATATCAGGGAAACCAGGTCTATATAAGTTTGTTTCTTACGGTAAAAATTTAGTTATAGTTGAAAGCCTTGCGGATCAAAAAAGAATGCCTGCTTATAATCATGATAAAATTATTTCGTTGGGAGATGTGGCTATATATACCGATACAGCTGAGGTTCCACTTGGAGATGTGTTTGAAACAATATACAAAAAATTTGAAGGGAAGAATGTAGATGTGAAAAAATACAACACACCCGTGGCTCTTAAAGAATTTTTTGCAGAAATACTACCTGATTATGACCGAGAACGCGTTTACAACAATGATATAAAGAAAGTAATATCATGGTATAACCTTCTAGTGGGAGCAGGATTAACAGAATTCTCAAAAATTGAAGAAGCTCCCGCCGAGGAAGCCGAAGCAACAAAAGAATAATTCGATATTATTCATGAAATTATAATCCTTGAATTATCATAGGATACAATAAACGATTTAGATATTTTGCCCTTTGGAATTTGTATAGTTCCAGAGGGCATATTATATTCTTAAGTTTATGAATGCTTAATTTTAATGAGCAAAGAATACCATGTACAATATAAATTATCAAAAAAACCAAGATAAAACTATTTTAAGACCTTCTAATGTTGTAACTTTAGAGCAAAGTTTGATTTTTAGAACCTAAAATCTTTTGTATGGCTCGCAATTCTAATATAATAATTATTCTTTCGTTTGCTTTATTTGTTTTGACCAATTTTTCGTCATGTAAATCCAAGAAAGATAAAGATAAAAAATATGACGAAATTGAGTATATAGATGATATATACAATGAGCCCAAAAATCATAAGAAAAATGCGTTAGGGTTTACCCTGAATAAACGTGATAACTATGCACTTTATAAAGAGGGGGAACGTTGGCTTGGGGTTAAATATGTGTATGGAGGAAGCTCTTTGGGTGGAACTGATTGTTCGGGGATGGTAATGGAGATTTATAAGAAAGTTTATGGCAAGAAGTTACAACGTAATTCGGCTGCCATAATGGATAAAAATTGCAAAAAGATTTCCAAGCATAAATTAAAGGAGGGAGATCTCGTTTTTTTTGCCACAGGCAATAACAGGAAGCGAATTTCTCATGTAGGGATATACTTGAAAGATAATAAATTTATTCATGCGTCATCAAGTAGAGGTGTAGTGGTAAGTGATCTCAATGAAGCATACTATGAAAGAAATTATGTGTGTGCAGGTAGGGTAAAATAATTATTTATATAATTGAAAAGCACCATTATTTTGGATACTATAATATGATATGTTAAGGGTTGTACATTCATTGATATAACTATTTAAACGCTTGTGATAAATACCGCCCGATAATATTACAATGTCAGTTTCAATAAGGCTGCATATTCGTTCTAAATTCCCGTAATAAGTTTCGGTAATAACCATTAAATCAACTTTAATCGGTGATTTCCGATATTTTAGATAATTCTTATAATTCTCATCTATTACAGCTATTTTCTTACCACAGATATATAAAAACATATCCTGTTGCATGCATTTTTGTGCAATAATAGAGTTCTCATTTATTGAATGACATAAAGAAAGATTGTTTTTGGCAAAGAACGTTTTATTGTGTTTTCGGATATTTTCGGCACCCACTGAATCTGTGTTGAATATATAAGCCTTATTATCATAATAATATAAAATGGGTGTAGATTTGAAATCATTATAGATCACGATACCTTCGTTATAATTATTAGAATGAGAAATTGGATAAACGATTGCCAACAGAATGAGTGTTCCAAATAATAAATATAATGATTTCATCGATCT
>CAZYEO010000021.1:0-23132 GCA_964646495.1 uncultured Muribaculaceae bacterium | reverse complement strand
GATGAAATGGTGAAAGGGATGATTGAATATCAGAAAAAGAATCTAACATCAGTATTAAAAGAATCGATAGAACCATATATTTATGATTCTAAATCAAGAATCGTAACACTTAATGATACAATACTTATCACGAGTGATAATAATATCACTACTAACTTTAAGCGTGTGACAAGATAAAAACTAATGTCTGTTATATAGTTATTTTGATATTTAACCAATAAAAATTACACAAGATGAAAACTAACAATTGGTACATAGAAGCAGCTATTATCGCAGTTGGAATCGGGATAATGGGGTGGTGCGTTAAATTGGGGATAGATAATTTCGCCGATCGCGGAAGAGTGGTAAATGTGAAAGGACTTGCAGAAATGGAAGTGCCTGCCAACAAGGTTACTTGGCCTATTCTTTATAAGGAACTTGGTGATGACCTGCCACAGTTATACAATCGTATTAATCAAACTAATAATACTATTGTAGATTTTCTTAAAAAGAACGGGATAGATGCCAATGAAATCACTATTAATGCGCCCGAAGTAATCGACCTAAAAGCCGATCGTTATGCATCGCAACAAGTGACGCAGCGCTATAATATCACTTCGGTGATCACTGTCACATCCAATAAAGTTGATAAGGTGAGGTCTCTCATCTCGTCTCAAGGCGAATTATTGAAACAAGGGATTGCTATTGTAGCCGGTGAATTTAATAATCCTGTTACATACGAGTACACTTTGCTCAATGATATTAAGCCGAAAATGATTCAAGAAGCTACAAAAAATGCCCGTGTAGCCGCAAAGCAATTTGCTGATGATTCGGATAGTGAAATCGGTGATATAATGAGTGCAAATCAAGGGCAATTCTCCATTGAGAACAGAGATAACTATACTCCTTATATTAAGAAGATTAGAGTTGTAACCTCTTTAAGCTACGCTTTAAAGAATTAAAATAATTACAAATTTGACAATAATCTATGTGTCTTAAATGAATTTTTGGATTAAAAAAACAGAGATAATAATAGAAACGTGAATTAATAGTGTAATTTTGGAGCAAAACTAATTAAAGATTTTTATTATGGATAAGAAGAAACTAACCTCAACGAATGGTCGTCCGATTGCGGATAACGAGAACATTCAAACTGCCGGGGTCAGAGGTCCGGTTTTATTGCAAGATACTTGGTTTCTTGAAAAATTGGCTCATTTCGATCGTGAAGTAATTCCCGAACGAAGAATGCATGCTAAAGGTTCGGGAGCATTTGGTACATTTACCGTTACCAATGATATCACTAAATATACTCGTGCATCAATTTTTGCTGAAGTCGGTAAAAAAACCGATTGTTTTGTTCGTTTCTCCACTGTTGCCGGCGAACGTGGAGCTGCTGATGCTGAGAGGGATATTCGTGGATTTGCAATTAAATTCTACACCGATGCCGGGAATTGGGATTTAGTAGGAAATAATACACCTGTGTTTTTCTTGCGTGACCCATTAAAATTCCCCGATTTGAACCATGCTGTGAAGCGCGATCCGAAAACCAACATGCGCAGTGCCAATAATAACTGGGATTTTTGGACACTTCTTCCCGAAGCTCTTCATCAGGTTACTATCACTATGAGTCCTCGTGGTATTCCATATTCATATCGTTATATGCATGGGTTTGGAAGCCATACCTATAGTTTCTATGATAAGGACAATAAACGAATTTGGGTGAAGTTCCATTTACAATGTATGCAAGGAATTAAGAACCTTACAGATGCCGAAGCCGAAGCTGTGGTAGCAAAGGATCGCGAGAGCAACCAACGCGATTTATTTGATGCAATCGAGCGAGGAGACTTCCCTAAATGGAAAATGCAGATTCAACTTATGACCGAAGAACAAGCAGATAAATATCCGATTAATCCCTTTGACCTCACCAAGGTATGGTATCATGCTGATGCACCTCTTATCGATGTAGGTATATTAGAGCTTAACCGTAATCCTGAAAATTATTTTGCCGATGTAGAGCAAGCTGCATTCAATCCTACAAACATCGTAGAAGGAATCGGATTTTCTCCCGATAAAATGCTTCAAGGTCGATTATTCTCTTATGGTGATGCTCAGCGTTATCGTTTAGGGGTAAATCATAATTCTATTCCGGTGAATCGTTCACGCTGCCCTATGCATGCCTTTCATCGCGATGGAAAAATGAGAGTTGATGGAAATTATGGAGCAACCATTGGATATGAACCCAACAGTTATGGAGAATGGAAAGACAATCCATCGGCAAAAGAACCTCCGTTGGAACTTCATGGAGCTGCCTATAACTACAATGAGCGTGAATATGATGATGACTATTACACACAGCCGGGAAAATTATTCCGATTGATGTCGAAGGAGGATCAAGAAGCTCTATTTGGGAACACTGCACGCGCTATGGGAGATTGCGAATTATTTATAAAACAACGTCATGTGCGCAACTGCTACAAGGCAGATCCCGCTTATGGTACAGGGGTGGCAAACGCTCTTAATATTGATCTTAGTGAAGCATTAGCTGCAACAAGATAGAACTCGGTTTTAATTAAGTGAAAAAACGCATTTACATTGTCTGTAAATGCGTTTTTTATATTTAGCGCATAAGGAGATATGATGTGTAGCTTATATATAAGGCTACGAATATAACCCCTTCGATGCGGTCAATCTTGCGTTTGCCGAATGTGAATGCCACAATAAATGTGAGAATCGTAGATGCTGTTAACACAACGAGATCGATTATATTAATCCCAGCCAGTGATATTGGCGCAATCATTGTGGAAATACCTAAAATCATCAATATATTGAAAATATTAGAACCTATCACATTGCCTAAAGCAAGTTGGGGATTTCCTTTGATTGCCGCAATAATACAAGTTACAAGCTCAGGTAACGATGTTCCGAGTGCTACAATTGTAATTGATATAACGGAATCGCTCATTCCCAACTCTTTTGCCATTACAACGGCATTGGTAAGAAACATATCTCCACCATATATCAATGCACCGAGTGATGCAGCTGCAATACCTATCTGTGCCAACATCGGAAGGCGCATAACAAGCGTGGTTGATGCTACTTCCTCTTCTACTTCATTCTTTGTGGATTTAGAGAAGAAAAGTGTGTAGATCATAAATGCTAAGAATATAGTAAATAGTATTATCCCCTCAGCACGAGTAAGAGTGTTGGTATCGCTTCCTCCAAAAATCATGTCGGAACAAAAGTATGAGAGCAATAATGCAACGAATATACCAAATGGTATATCGCGTTTAAGAGTGCTACGTTCTATAGCAAATGGGGCAACAATGGCAGTAACCCCCAGAATAAGTAGAGTATTACATATATTTGACCCGATTACATTTCCTATTGCGATGTCACCCATCCCTTTTAAGGCGGAAACGACCGAAATGTATAGCTCTGGAGCAGATGTGCCGACACCTACAATTGTAATGCCTATAACAAAATCTGATATTTTGGCACGCTTTGCAATTCCAACAGAAGAATCAACTAAATAATTGGCTCCTATAAGTAATAGAGCCAATCCAATTAACATTAAAAGAATAGTAAGAGTCATTATATTTGGTTTAAGATGCAAAAGTATTAATTATAATTGTCATAAAGGGTAGAAATGTGTTAATAAACATACTTTTAATATCGGCTGGATAATAATAAATTAAATTAATGTTAAGGACATTTATTTTGTTGCCAGAATATTTGTGGGAGTTCAAAAAGTCTTTTACATTTGTACTGTGTTTTTCATGGTATTAGATTTAAGGTTAACAAGATTGGTTGTCGTGAGACAATCAATTTTTTTTTGTACCTACCCAAATGATAAAATCTATACCCAGCGCATAAGATATATTGAATTTCAACTCCTATAATAAAAACATTATCCCCATCTATGTAATCTCTCTCGTTTGCTTTATCTTTGAACTTAAAGAGTCAATTTAAGGTTTTATTTTATATAAAATAAATTGAGATGCGAGAGATCGAAACAAAAAATATTCCGGTGTCTGATATGAGTTGTGCATCATG
This sequence comes from uncultured Muribaculaceae bacterium, assembly GCA_964646495.1. Classification (GTDB taxonomy): domain Bacteria; phylum Bacteroidota; class Bacteroidia; order Bacteroidales; family Muribaculaceae; genus HGM05232. The sequence goes on along the minus strand of CAZYEO010000021.1, from coordinate 19,100 downwards.
TGCAATAAATGTCGAAAATCACGTTAAAAAGTTGTCGGGAGTTAAGAATGCCACAGTGAACTTTGCTACCAATAGCTTGAATATTACATTTGATTCCAGAATAATAACACCCGAAGATCTGAAAAAAGAGGTGCAATCAATTGGATATGATCTGATTCTTGATGAGGAAAATGCTGTTGATAAGCAAGAGGAGTCTGAGCGTCTTCATTATAGGATATTAAAGCGACGTACTATATGGGCTTGGGTTCTATCTGTACCATTGTCGGTGCTTGGAATGTTTTTTATGGGGGTAAAATGGGCTGAATGGCTACAATTAGCATTGGTGATACCTATCATAACAGTGTTGGGGCAGTCATTTTATATTAATGCATGGAAACAGTTGAAGCATTTCAAGGCAAATATGGACACGCTTGTTGCCTTAAGCACATTGATTGCCTTTCTATTCAGCTTATTCAATACTTTATATCCTCAATTTTGGATTTCGCGAGGTTTGGAACCTCATGTATATTATGAGGCAGCAGGTGTAATAATAGCGTTTGTGCTACTTGGTAAATTTCTTGAGGCTAAAGCTAAAGGTAGTACATCTTCGGCTATAAAGGGGCTTATGGGGCTACAACCGAAAACAGCACGCGTAATAATAAATGGCACTGAGCAGGAAATTAAAATATCGGTCATAAAAATTGGTGATATCGTAAGTGTACGCCCCGGTGAAAAAATTCCAGTTGATGGGGATGTGATAGGCGGAGCATCCTTCGTGGATGAAAGTATGATTACCGGAGAACCTATTCCCGTTGAAAAAAAACAGGGAGATAAGGTGCTTGCAGGAACTATTAATCAAAAAGGTGCATTCACTTTGCGAGCTACGAAAGTAGGGGCAGATACCTTTTTAGCGCAGATAGTGCGCATGGTGCAGCAAGCACAAGGGAGTAAAGCTCCGGTCCAACGGATTGTAGATAAGGCTGCCGGTATATTTGTGCCTATAGTAATTGTTCTTGCAATTATTACATTCATTATTTGGATCACATTCGGGGGTGTTTCATATCTTTCTTATGCTATACTCTCTGCCGTATCGGTGTTAGTCATTGCTTGTCCATGTGCTTTGGGGCTTGCTACTCCTACAGCATTAATGATAGGAATAGGGAAGGGGGCGCAAATGCATATTCTTATTAAAGATGCTATTGCACTCGAGGAAATGAGGAAAGTGAATTGTGTGGTGCTCGATAAAACCGGTACAATAACCGAAGGTAGACCGCGTGTGGTAGATATGGAATGGGTAATGATAGATAATAAAAGAGATAAAGAAATATTATTGGCTTCCGAATTGAAATCAGAACACCCCTTGGCAAATGCTATTGTAGAATATCTTTCCGATATTTCACCATATCCGATAGATAATTTTGAGAGCATCACAGGACGTGGTATTCAAACCAAAATAGATTCCAAAATATATTGGGTAGGGAGCCGAGGCTTTCTTGATTCGTTTAATGTCGTTCTCAGCGATAAGCAGAATAGCACCGTGTATAATTGGGAAGATGCAGGAGATAGTGTGGTATATTTTGGCTGTGATACAGTGTTGATTGCCATGATTGCAATTGCCGATGTGCTTAAAAGCAAATCAACCGAAGCCATATATCAACTTAAGCAAATGGGTATAAAGGTGTACATGCTCACCGGTGATGCACAACGCACCGCTGCGCACATGGCAGCTAAACTCGGCATTGATGATTTCAAAGCAGAAATGCTACCACAAGGAAAGGAGGATTTCATTCGTGCCCTACAGGCTGAAGGGAATAAAGTGGCTATGGTTGGAGATGGGATAAACGACTCACAAGCGCTTGCACGAGCAGATGTGAGCATAGCTATGGGTAAGGGTACGGATATTGCAATGGATATTGCAATGATAACTATAATGACCTCTGATCTCACACTATTACCCCAAGCCTTTGTATTATCAAAAAAGACAGTGAGATTAATATATCAAAATCTATTTTGGGCATCTATTTACAACGTTATAAGCATTCCGCTTGCCGGAGGAATTTTATTTCTTTTCGGAGGTCCGTTGCTCGACCCCATGATTGCAAGTGCCGCAATGGCTTTCAGCTCTGTTTCTGTTGTGATGAATAGTTTGCGGCTAAAATGGAGCAAACTGAAAGTATAATTATTATATAAAATATAAAAATCAAAGAAATGAAAACGTATAAATTTAAGACTACCGCAAAATGTGGCGGTTGTGTAGCTAAAATTGAAGAGGAGTTAAGGAAAATTACCAATAGCGGAACATGGGAGTTCGATCTCTCTCATCCCGATAAAACATTGACAATAACAACATCCTTGTCACCTCAAGAAGTAGCAAAAATTATCAGTGATGCCGGATATAAAGCCGAAGAAATAAAATAAATAATTGCTATCGGGATAGTAGCTTATTCAAGTAAATTCGAAAAAAATAGAATTAGGGTTGTGAATGTAAGAAATGATTGTTAACTTTGCACCACTTTTCGTAATCTCTGGCAAGATTAGTAGCTTGTTACATTACGATGTGATTATAAACATTTTAATAAATAAGAAAAATGGATTTAATTAAGATTGCAGAAGAGGCTTTTGCTTCAGGCAAAGAATTGCCAGCATTTGGCCCAGGTGATACTATCACCGTAGCATATCGTATCAAAGAAGGTACTAAGGAACGTATCCAGCAATATCGTGGTGTAGTGCTTCGCATTTCTGGCGAAGGAACTAAAAAACGTTTCACCGTTCGTAAAATGAGTGATAATATCGGTGTAGAAAGAATCTTCCCTATCGAATCACCTTTCATCGACAGCATTACTGTGAATAAATATGGTAAAGTGCGTCGTGCAAAACTTTACTATCTCCGTGCTCTTACAGGTAAGAAGGCTCGTATCAAAGAACGTAGAGTTTTCAACAAACAATAATTTAATATTCTCCTCACGAGAAATTAGAAATAAAACATCGGCATCGATTTCATATTTTGAATTATCGATGCCGATGTTTTTTAATGCTTATATGTCAATCCTGAAAGTGGATTGGTGGTGTATATTTATCTCGAACTTTGTAATCTTATTTATCCGATGGTAATAATTGCATTATAGGTATATGTGTGGGTTAATATTTCCTGCGGCAGAGCAGGTAATATTCAGATATAATATTGCGTGTGCTACCAGGGAGTATCCCCAACAGATTTTTATCGGGGTGAGTAGTATATGATTTACGCATTTTCTTGAAATCCTTGTGAGCCTTGAGGATGGCATTGGCGTTGGCAAAATCGAATTTGAGCATAAACATTCCCCACGCCATAGTATCATATAGTCGTCGGGCGAAAAGTTTCTTTTTCCCGGCTGATAGTGGTAGATTCTTATGCAAAAGCAATAGATTATTTCGGAAATTAAGATAGGTTTTCTTTGGGTTGGATGCCGGGAGGCTTCCTCCTCCCAAGTGGTAAATTATGCTTTGTGGTATTACTTTTATTTTCCATCCCAATAGATGGATTCTCCAACACAAATCAATCTCTTCCATGTGAGCAAAAAAATCAGGATCGAGTCCACCAGCTTCAATATATACTTCGGTGCGAATAAAGAGGGCTGCCCCTGATGCCCAAAATATATCGATGATGTCATCGTATTGCCCTATATCCGTTTCTATTGTGTCAAATAGTCGCCCACGACAAAATGGATAGCCCATTCTATCGATAAATCCTCCGGATGCTCCTGCATATTCAAATTTTTCCGGATCTGAGATGGATAATATTTTTGGTTGGCATGCAGCCGTTTCGGGATTATTTTCGCAAAAATCATATAGAGGTTCCAACCACCCTTTAGGCACAGACACATCACTATTAAGAAGCACTGTGTATTTATATCGTGAGGATTTTATTGCTTTATTATAACCCTCTGCATATCCGTGGTTGGTTGTAAACTTGATAATCTTTACAGATGGGAAATCTGATTTCAACATCTCCAATGATGCATCCGAACTTCCGTTATCTGCCACTATAATATCAGCAATATCACTATTTGTATTTTCCACTACTGATGGAAGATACGTGCGCAACAGATTCTCTCCGTTCCAATTAAGAATAATTACAGCTACTGGTTTTTCCATGAGAGTTATAGTGATGAATGGTGAGAAATCGGTGGACATTTATGTTTCCATCGTTTATGAGTCCAAAGCCAAAGGGGGGGATTACGCCTGATGTTGGATTGGAGTAAGCGTGCATATTCCGATGTAATATAAAAAGGGGCTGTTTTTGATGGTTCATCTGCAATCGATAGTATGCTAATGGTGTAAAATCCTCGCTTAGGTTTGTCTATATCGAAGTATAATGCTGTCATATCCATTTTACGCACTATTTGTTCGGTGCCGGTGATTATGGCTGTGTCATGATTAAGAAATCGTGTCACAAAATCAGTATCATTTCCGCTCGGGTGCTGATCGGAAATAAACCCGGTGATTGAAAGTTTACCCTCACGTTTAATCTTTATAAGGTCTCTGAAAGAGTTTTTTTTAGTCAAACAACGAGAGTGGAATCGCGCACGAAGATCAAGAAAAAATTTATCAAACCACTTATTGCGCAGTGGTCGGTAAATTTGAGCAAATACACATTCTTCAGGTGTGTGACGCGTCCATAAAGTAACCGATGTAACATATTCCCAATTACCAAGATGTCCTAAATACATTGCCACTGATTTCCCGCTGTCTAAAGCGTTATCAATAAGCTCAATATTTTTGAATGTCACGCGTTTGCGCATCTCGTTGTCGCTGATATGAAGCAATTTTATTGTTTCAAAAAAATAATCGGCAAAGTTGCGGTAAAATTGTCTTATTATCTGTTTCTGCTCCTTTATACTTTTTTCGGGAAACGATTCTGCAATATTATTGCAAACTACATTCTTGCGATATGGAATTATATAATACATGATGAAGAACAATATATCCGATATGCGATATAGTACACAAAAGGGTAACAAAGCGACCCCATGCAGGATTGCCCAAAGCGGTGCGTATAGTATATTTCTTCTCGTCTCTTCGCTCATTATGCAGTAAGAGTTGATTTAATGGATGTATCTTCCGTAATTTCATCGAGTCGCACCGAGTGAACGGTGTTTATGTATTCCTTTAGATAAGGAGTCTCTACTTTAAGGTAGTTGTCTGTAAATCCATGCATAGGCATCCCTTTACGTGGTTGCTCGAATAAAACCGGACGCACTGTGCCGATAAATTTTGATGAAAATTCATTCAATTTTTTTTCGGATAGCGCGAGCATTTTATGGGTACGAATATTTTTAGTATGTTGATCTACCACGTATTCAATGTCGAGAGCCTTCGTGCCGGGACGCTCGGAATATGGGAATATGTGTAGTCGAGATATATCCAGTGAATCACAGAAATTATAGGATTCATTGAATAACTCATCTGTTTCACCCCTCATCCCTACGATGAGATCTACTCCGATAAAAGCATCAGGCATTACCTCACGTATTTTATTTATCTTAGACGCAAATAGGGCAGTGTCGTAGTGTCGTCTCATTATTTTGAGTATCTCATCACTTCCACATTGTAGAGGTATATGGAAGTGTGGCATAAATCGTTTTGATTGTGCCACCCATTCGATTATTTCATCGGTGAGTAGATTAGGCTCTATAGAGGAAATGCGGTATCTTTCAATCCCTTCGACCTCGTCGAGTGCCTTTATAAGATCAAAAAATGTTTCATCTGTTCCTTTCCCAAAATCACCAATATTTACACCGGTGAGGATTATTTCTTTTCCACCTTCGGCTGCTACATCGCGAGCTTGGGCTACCAACGAGTTAATATCAGCACTTCGGCTTCTTCCTCGTGCTATTGGAATGGTACAATAGCTGCAATAGTAGTCACAACCATCCTGAACCTTTAAGAAATAACGTGTGCGATCACCTCGTGAGCATGAATGGCTAAATTTGCGTATATCTTTAGATGGAGTAATAGCTAATGTTGGTTGTCTGGTTTCGAGCCATGAATCAATATATTGAGATATTTCGAGCTTTTGTTCACTTCCAAGCACAATATCCACCCCATCTATTTCTGCTATTTCATTACCTTTAAGCTGGGCATAACACCCTGTGACAATCATCAAAGCTTCGGGGTATTTGTGGATTAATCTTCGGATATTTTGTCGGCATTTTTTGTCGGCAAGCTCTGTAACACTGCATGTATTCACTACACAAATATCAGGAATCTCACCATTTTGAACTCTTCGGAATCCTCTTTTTGCTAAAATTGCCCCAATGGATGAGGTTTCAGCAAAATTTAATTTGCATCCCAATGTGTGATACTCTACTGTGCCACCGTTAAATATAGTATTGTCTATCATTTATTGCTATTTATCAATATGTTGGTACAAAATTACTCAATTTTGGGCAATCTTTTAGAATATGGTGTGTCATAACAACTAAACGAATTAGAAAAGTTTATAAAAACTGAATTTAGTTCACCTTTTCTATTTCTCCTTCGAGTGGGTACCACAGATAACCTGTAACATTTTCAAAACCTGCTTCACGGAAAATATTGATATAGTTGGCGAGTTGTTGTGTGTAGCTTTTAGAATGTTTTTCTCCGAATTTATAGTCTATGATCAGAGTCTCATTTTCTGGTGTAATCACTATTCTATCTGGTCGATATACTTTGCCATCGATTGAAATAGGACGTTCATTCATGATTCTATTCTCAGAAGAAAACCATTTTCGTGTTTTCTCATCATTTAAAATCGTAGATATAAAATCATATGTAGTATTTACATTATCCGATTCAATAATTCCTCGTGCTACACATTTGTCGATTACAGGTTTTATATTATCTACGGTAGTAATCATGCTCAATATTTTATGATATAAAACTCCAATTGTGCGTGGTGAATCGTTGATAATATCGGGCAAATCAAATTTGAGTGAGATGGAATTTTCTTCTGTAGAATATGGTGGCATATCAAATACATTTTCAACAGTTTTTAGATTTTCCTCCTGTTTCACCGTAGGGCATCCTATTTCCAAAATTCCATCGGAAAAATAATTAGAAAGTGGTAATGTAAGTTCCTCTGCATTGCAATCGGTTATTTTGTTTATATTTTCATTTATATAGTCGAGATTTGACTCGTCACAATTACTCACTATGCTATTTACCAAATTTCTGAATGCTGTAGGTGATTTTTCTTTGCGTTCATTGGAAGGCATTATAACAATAAGTTCATCGATCGCGCGAGTGCATGCCACATACGTTTTATTCATCGAATCCATCACTGCTGCAGAGGTTTCTTGGCGATAAACATCTTTGAATCCGGTATCCATAAGAGCATTGGTTTTATTCACAGGAACCAGGGGTGGCACAATCTCCTGATCCATATCTTCGCAATATGGAGGAGGTGCCCACAATAATCCTTTTTGGTCGTTCATATCCCAATCGCCAAATGGAATTATCACACAAGGAAATTCCAATCCTTTGGATTTGTGAATGGTCATTACATTGACAGCATCTATATCAGCAGGTGAATTTACCGATAATTTATTGGCGTGACCCTCCCACCATACAATAAAATTATGTATCGTAGTACCGTTGCGCGAAGAAAAATCAATAACAATATCCTGAAATGCTTGAATGAATGAGTTCTCTCGTTCAAGAAGATATGAGGGAACAAAATTTCTAAATAAAGACTCGGTTATGGTGTATAATGAACCCGAATTGGATGCTATCACCTGCGAAGGACTGGTATCAAATTCCTCTATTGGGGAATTGAATATTTCTCCTAATGCTTGTGACGGGGTAAGATTGCGAGTAGAATCATTGAGTAGTGAATTATATTTGTGCATTAGTATCGGTATAATATCATTACTCGTTATCTTTTCATGCACTTTTCCATCCTCTCCCTTTATCATATTGCTTGAGTCGATATACTTCAAAATACTCATAACATTGCGCACGGCAATTGAATTTTTAAGGAGAAGGGATTCGTCAGAGATCACATTGATAGAAATATCCGCATTAGATGGGGCGAGTATCCGTTCTATTACTTTAGCTCCATCTTTGTGAGTATTGACAAGAATGGCTATATCTTTCATTTTATATCCATGTTCCAATAATCCATAAATGGTGGCTACCATTTCATCAAGTGCTTTTTCTTTTATATCTTTATTTTCAGCATTCTCTTCTTCGGTGAGAGTGATATTCATTATCTTCACATGTCCGGCACGTGAAACATTTTTTGATGATATTTTTTGAACGACCTCTCTGTATATATTTTTTAAATTAGGAGCATCAATTAAATTATCGAGAAATTCGGGTAAGAAGGAGAATAGTGTGTTATTGAATTTTATCACGTTGGCACTACTTCTCCAATTGGTGCTGCATTGCACTTGCTTAGATGATTCTGGAATGAAACGCGCGAAATCGAGATACACTTTTTCTTGTAATAGGCTCGAATCAGCATTGCGAAATCTGTATATCGACTGCTTCACATCTCCGATTATGAGATTATCGTTGTCGGCACTCAGACTTTCAGATAAAAGTGGCTTCATGTTTTCCCATTGCATTCTCGATGTATCCTGAAATTCATCAATAAGAAAATTGCGAAGCATCATTCCCACCCGTTCATATATAAAAGGTGTGTCATCTTCATTTATGATACGACGAAGAAGTTGATTCGTGTCAGAAAGTAATATAAGATCATTCTCTTTGCGAAAATCATCAATGTTTCTATCTATGTATCCCAATAATCCTAATGCATAGATATTGCCCAATATCATATTATAGGTAGATATGCATGCATTTTCGTCAAATATGGCACCTACTTTTTCTTTGAGGTTGTCAAATATTTGTGAGAACCTATCTATGTTGGCTTTCTTGACCCATGTATCGATATTGTCTACACTATCTTTGATGAATGACTTGGTGAAATTAAAGTGAACATTAAGCGGAACATCCGGATTGCGTATTGCCGCAAATTTCTTAATATGATTGGATACCGCTCCTTTTGTCATATCCATATCCAATCCATTCATATTTACTATTTCGATAAAATCCAGTGCATTGCGATGTATAGCATCATAATGAATTTCTATCTTCTTTTTCAATTCAGCTATGAAGCGATATATGCGTTTTGGGTCAGAAAGATATTGATTTATTTTAATGCTGTGTTGTTTATAAGTTTCTGTTTTAAGAAATCCAGCCAGATTGCTGAGCGAATTTTCACTTCCATTTTCTCCCGATTGAAACACATTCCAAAATTTGCCATCCTCTACTCTTGATTTTAAATAGGTCTTAATCCATTCAATAAGTGCCGTATCGGCTTTGTCGGCATTTCTATTGAGAGATGAGAGCATTGTATTTATGCCCATTTTTACTGCAAAATCATCTCTTAACTCTATGTCGTAATCATAATTGATTTCGGCTTCTCTGGCAAATGTCCTCAGAATATTCTGGAAAAATGAGTCAATAGTACTCACATTGAAAGCCGAAAAATTATGTAAAAGATCTTTCAGGGCTTTGTCGGCAGCATTACTTATCTTTTCGGATGATACATTGTAGTATTTTGTCAATTGTGGCATGTAATCACTTTTGCCATGATCCGTAGGGTGAGCTAATATGGATAGCTCTTTTACAATGCGTTGCTTCATCTCCTCGGTAGCCTTGTTGGTGAATGTGATGGCAAGAATATGCTGATGTGCATCTTTCATATTATTATGAAGATGTGGCACTCCATCCATGTCCTTATATCCAAGTATGAGTTTTATATATTCATAAGCGAGGGTATATGTTTTTCCCGATCCGGCTGAGGCTTTAGTGATGTTGAGCATTGTGGTGCATTAAAAAGATTATATGATACGAGCCTTATATCCTTTTTTTATAAGGATTTCGTGTACTTTGGTGCGAAAATCCCCCTGTAAAAGTATTTCGCCGCAACGAGCCGATCCGCCAACTCCGCATTGAGTTTTCAGTTCCTTAGCCAAATCTTTAAGATCGCTCTCGCTTCCAATAAAATCCACAATGAGTGTTACTGATTTTCCATTACGGTTACGTTTGTCGAGCATTATCTTTAAATTCTGTTTAGCCGGAGGGGGAGTTGCATTGTTGTCATTCGATTCCTCCTCTTGATTATTATTCAACGCATCGGGATTGGTGGAATATACCAATCCGAGTTGCTTTTTCCAATCATTATCTTTCATGTGCGTACATAATTTATATAGCCCAAAATTAGGGAAATATTGTGACGCTTGCAATAATGCCGACAGATTTGCGTTAAAGATAATGTTATGAAATCATTAATAGCGCGCAAAATATTCATAATAGCCACCCTATTATGTGTGTGGAATGTGGCAGCTCAGGATAATAATAAGATTCTGAACCGTCCTTATGCCGATATGAAGCCTATTCATTTCGGCTTTTCAGTGGGAACACACGTGCAAGATTTATTATTTACGCACAATGGTTATGTAACCGAAAATGGTGAGACATGGTTTATGGAAGTCCCTGATTTCTCTCCGGGTTTTAATGTAACCGTATTAGCCGATTGGCGACTTGGAAAGCACTTTAATCTTAGATTTACCCCAGGGATGTATTTTGGGAATAAAGTGATAAAAATGGTTGATACAACCAATGGCGAAACATCACAGCAGAATGTGAAAACAAATTATGTGGTACTTCCCATTGATCTTAAGATTTCTGCCGAACGATATAGAAATTTGCGACCTTATGTGGTACTCGGAGGGATGGCAACATTTGATGTGTCAAAGAAAAAGAGTGAGAATCTGATGTTTAAGAACACTGATTTTATGCTTACTGTGGGTTTCGGATGCGATTTTTATTTACCATATTTCAAATTAAGCCCGGAAATAAAATTCTGTTTCGGATTAGCTGATATATTGAAGCATGATCGTCCCGATCTTTCGGATGATCAGGCGATGATGAAATATACCAATTCACTTCAAAAAGTAACACAACAAATGGTAGTGCTATCTTTCTTTTTTGAATAGCACCCAATTATAAAATGGGAGATAAATTAATTATCAAATATTCGATTGCTTTTGTATGCTTATTGAGCATATTGTTTCCTGCAAATATGTATGCTCAAATTGATGCTCAATTTACTCAATATTGGGCTGTGCCTACATATTATAATCCTGCTGCAACCGGTAATATAGATTCAGTGAGAATCGTTGGAGGATCGAGAATGCAATGGGTAGGGATTCCCAAAGCCCCTAAAACTTTTATCGTGGCTGCTGACAGCCCATTTAAATTGTTTGGCAAGAGAGTGGGGGCAGGTGTAGTGGTGACGCAAGAAACTATCGGTTTATATAGCACTCTCACAGCACAACTTCAAGCATCGTATAAGATGAAATTATTAGGCGGAAGACTTGGCATAGGTGTGCAATTTGGCATGCTCGATGAGAGTTTCAAAGGGTCGGAGGTGCAACTTCCCGAAAACGATGGGTCGGAGAGTAGCAGTACTGATGAAGGCATTCCAACAACTGATATTCATGGAACTGCATTCGATGCCGGTGCCGGTGTCTGGTATAGCCATAAATATTTCTGGGTGTCATTGTCGGGAACACATCTCACACAGCCTACAGTAACGATGGATACTGAAGGGAAAGAGGGTGGACTCTACGAAGTACAAGCCGGAAGGATGTTTTATTTTATGGCAGGTAGCAATATTCAAATAAAAAACACGTTATTTGAATTACAGCCCTCAATGATGGTAAAGAGCAATTTCAAAATGACACAAGCTGAGCTTACTGCTCGGTTGAGATATAAAAAGTTTCTATCGGGAGGTTTCGCATATCGTTGGAAAGATGCTGTATCTGTGATGCTGGGTGCTGAATATAAAGGCTTTTTCCTCGGATATAGTTTTGATTATCCCGTATCTGCTATATCGAAGGTGAGCAATGGTAGCCATGAAGTATTCGTAGGCTATAATTTGAAATTAAATTTAGGTGATAAAAATAAAAACAAACATAAGAGTATTCGCATAATGTAGATTATGAAAAAACTATTTATTTATATCTTAATAGCTTTCGGTGTAACGTCTTGTATGTCGTCGAAAGGTGGAGGTGGCAGCAATGGCGGTGAGGTCACTGGAGTTGGAGGTGTCGCCTGGGGAGAACCCACACCATACGGAATGGTACTTATCGATCGTGGTTCTATGGAAGTAGGGGTGCAGAAAGATGATAGCCTGCATAATCTCATGGCAGATGCCAGAGGGATTTCTGTAGAATCGTTTTGGATGGATGAAACAGAAATAACCAATTCAAAATACAAACAATTTGTATTTTGGGTTCGTGATTCCATTATCCGTGAACGTCTTGCCGATCCTGCATACGGAGGCAATGAATTGTTTAAGATAGAAGAGGATAAAGAGGGAAATCCTATAAAACCATATCTTAATTGGAATAGATCGATTCCATGGCGTAATCCGAATGAAGATGAAGCCAGAGCAATTGAGAGCGTGTATCGCACCAATCCTATTACCGGAGCGCGTGAACTTGATCCTACTCAGCTCAATTTCAGATATGAAATATTTAATCACACAGAAGCTGCAAAACGCAAAAACAGATTAGATCCTACTCGTCGCGAGTATAACACCGATATAGCTGTGAGCAATGTTTTGCCGGTAATATCAAAAGATACTGCATATATTGATGACGAAGGTGTGATAAGAAGAGAAACTATATCGCGTGGACTCACAGGGGATTATGACTTTCTTAATACCTATATTGTGAATGTATATCCCGACACCACAGCTTGGATAAACGATTTTGAGAACGCTTATAATGAACCTTATGTACGCTTATATTTTTCTCATGCCGGCTACAATGATTATCCGGTGGTAGGTGTGAGTTGGGAGCAGGCAAATGCGTTTGCAGCATGGCGTACAGAATTTTTACGCCGCTCACTTGGCAAGCAAGGGGTATATGTAGAGCCATTCCGCTTACCTACCGAGGCAGAGTGGGAATATGCAGCTCGAGCCGGTGTAAATGATAATATGTTTCCTTGGGAAGGTGATCTTCCTCTTGCCGAAAAAGGGTGCTTCTATGCCAATTTCAAGCCACAAAAGGGTAACTATGTGCGAGATGGCAACTTGATTACATCACGTGTGGGCACTTATACCCCCAACAACTTCGGATTATATGATATGGCAGGTAATGTAAGCGAATGGACTTCAACAGCTTTTACCGAGAGTATCAATAAAATCACAAATGATCTCAACCCTGAATATCGCTATAACGCAGCCAAAGAAGACCCATATAAAATGACACGCAAGATAGTGCGTGGAGGGTCGTGGAAAGATATTTCGCAAGATATACGTAGTGATCTTAGAATGTGGGAATATCAAAATGAACAGCGTTCATACGTAGGATTCAGATGTGTACGCACACAAATTGGATTTGCTAAAGGCAAAAAATAACGAAGATAATATATTGAGAAACTAATAAATTGCACAAAAAGAATATGGGCAAATATAAAAGATATAAAAACAGTATTGAAAGATTCCTTTCTGGCGAAAAAGGACAACGTTTCTTCAATTTCGCATATAGTATTGGTGCTGCTGTTGTTATTTGGGGGGCATTGTTTAAGATTCTTCACCTTCCGGGTGGAAATGAGCTTTTGGCAATCGGAATGGGTACTGAGGTATTGATGTTTATCCTCACTGCATTCGACCGTCCAAGTAAAGAATATAAATGGGAAGAGGTATTCCCGGTATTACAATCAAAAGATCCCGAAGATCGTCCCGACTTCAAAGGTGGTGGAGGTATCATAATAGGGGGAAATGGAACAAGTGCATCCAATGGTGCTACTCCTGCCGTTGGTGCTGCTCAAGCTCGCGCTGCTGCAGGTATCCCTGCAGGCATTGAGTTATCGGACGCTGATACTACAAGCCTTTCTGAAAGTATTGCTAAAATGGCTGCAGCAAGCGATCAACTATCGCGGATGGCAGAGCTTACAGATGCTACACAGCAATATCTTCAACAAATATCGGGAATTGCAGAGCAAATGGAACATTTGCGCAACACAACACAATCTCTTAATGAAGTATCTGACGTGCTTTTAGGAAGTTATAGAGCTATTACCGAAAATAGTGAAAACATTACCAAAAGCTCATCGGGATATGTAGAGCAAATGTCCGATCTAAATCGTAATATCGGGGGGCTTAACACAATATACGAGATACAACTCAAAAGTATCTCATCGCAACTCGATAGCATTGATCGCGTGAATCGTGGATTGAAAGATATTCGTGATATGTATGAAAAATCAGCCAATGAAAGCTCTCGTTATTGCGAGGAAACTGAAAAAATGGCTCGTTATATGCAACAGCTTAACGGTGTGTATGAGAAAATGCTACGTGCCATGACTGTGAATATGTATCGCCCCATGATTGACCCTAACGATATGGCATCGGTAGATGATATTATGAAAAAAGCAGAGAAAAACGGTGAAGATTAATCTTCCATTATTTTAATCTACAAATATTAAAACAGAGTAAATGGCAAGTTCGCAAACGATCGCAAGAATGTCTCCCCGTCAAAAGATGATAAACTTAATGTATATCGTCCTCACGGCTATGCTTGCTCTCAATGTGTCGAGCGATGTATTGAATGGCTTTAGTCAAGTGGAAGACGGACTTACTCGTACTAATAAAAATATCACGGAAAGAAACGAAGCTCTGTATCAGCAGCTCGTGGCATTCAATGCCAAGAATCCGGAAAAGGGCGGTGTGTGGTATCAGAAAGCAACTGAGGTGCGTAATCTCACGAATAAATTATATTCTTATATCGATTCATTGAAATTGGAAGTCGTAAAAAAGGCTGACGGTTCGGATGGAGATGTAAACAATATAAAGAATCTCGACAATCTTGATGCCGCTGCAGTAATAATGCTTGCCCCGACACAAGGTAATGGGAAGAAATTGCGTCACAATATTGATTCATATCGCACATTTATGGCGGCTCTTCTCACCGATACACTTAAACGTAATAATGTGATTAACGCTCTTTCGACGGCAGCACAACCTGTGAAAGGATCTATTGCCAAGAAATCGTGGGAAGAGGGATTATTCGATAACATGCCTGTTATTGCAGCTGTGACTCTTCTTACTAAATTACAGAATGACATTAGTTATGCCGAGGGTGAGGTACTCAATACTCTTATTAATAATATTGATGTTGGCGATATACGTGTGAATGAGGTAAATGCCTTTGTTATACCGAGTTCGCGTAATGTGATGCGAGGAAGCAGATACACGGCTAATATTGTATTGGCAGCAGTAGATACGACCCAACGCCCCACTATATTTATTAATGGAGCTAAATTGGCAAATGATAGAGGATTATATGAAGTGAGTACAGGGAAAACCGGGGTCTTCGATTATAGTGGATATCTCGAAGTTCCAAGAGGTGACGGAACAATGACACGTCACGAATTTAAATCATCATACACTGTAATAGAACCGATGGCTACTGTTTCGGCAACGATGATGAATGTGCTGTATGCGGGAATTAATAATCCTATATCCATTGCTGTGCCGGGAATACCCCCTACAGCAATATCTGCTACAATGACCAATGGATCATTGGTGAGAAACGGAGATACATGGATAGCTAAGCCCACCAGAGTTGGTGCTGAGGCTGTGGTAACAGTGACAGCGACTGTCGATGGGCATTCGCAAACAGTTGCCACCACAAATTTCCGTGTACGCAAATTGCCTGATCCACTTCCATATATTGCATATACCGACGGGAAAGGGAATGTGGATAGATATAAGGGTAGTCGCCCATTTGCAAAAACTTTATTGCTTCAAGCTCCGGGTATAGAAGCTGCAATTGATGATGATTTGCTCAATGTTACTTATAGGGTGTTGAGCTTTGAGACAGTATTTTTCGATTCGATGGGGAATGCTATCCCGGAAGTGTCAAACGGCTCTAATTTCTCTCAACGCCAGAAAGATAGCTTTCGTCGTCTTTCGCGTGGAAAGAGATTCTATATTTCACGTGTGAGGGCAATCGGACCCGATGGTATTGAGCGCGTCTTGGCTCCAATGGAAGTGATTGTAAACTAAATTATGATTAACTAAGAAAAAACGAAATTATATCACGATATGAAAAGGATAAAAACTATAGCAATCGCAGCAATATTGATTGGATCGGTAGCTTCCACAGTAATCGGGCAGGAGAACGGTGTTGTGAGAAAGCGTAACTCTGATGAAAAAGAAAAAAATGCTGCTAAAGATGCTAAGGTGACCGAGAGAATGCAATCTTTTTTTGAAAGTAAGCCCATGTCGGATGCCGACCTCACATGGATGAAGGTGGTATATCGTCAGCTCGACCTTAAAAAAGAGAAGAATATGGCTTTGTATTTTCCTGAAGAGCCTACCGAAAATGAGGAGAATTTGTTTCGACTTATAATGCGTTTGCTTTCCGAAAATCAAATTTCAGCCTATGAATATCTTGATGGTAGAGAAGTATTTACCGATCAATATCGCATAAAGGTAAAAGATATGCTCGATCGTTTCCATGTGCTGTATTCTGAGGCAAAAGGTAGCACTGAGAAGAATCCAAAATTTAAAATCGAAGAGAGTGATGTGCCATCCAATGAAGTATTGAGTTATTATATATTGGAACGTTGGGAGTTTGACCGTCGTCAAAATGCCATGAAACAAAAAGTAGAGGCAATATGCCCTGTGCTTCATCGTGCCGGTGATTTTGGAGGAGAAGCAATCAAGTATCCTATGTTCTGGATTAAATATGATGTTTTACGTCCATATATGATGCAACAAAATATTTTTGTTGATAACGACAATAATAAAGCGCGATATAACTATGATGATTTTTTCCAGTTAGCACTTTATGACGGAAGTATATATAAAACAAAGAATCTTCGTAACATGTCGATGATGCAACTATATCCCGATCCCGATGATATGAAGCGTGCGCAAGACAGTATAGAAACTCGTTTGAGAACTTATGATAAAGGACTTTGGGTTCCATCTCGAGAAGAATTGGCTGCAATTGCCGAGGCAAAAGCATTGAAAGAGAGCGGTGATACCACATTTATTGCAGAAAAACAAAAGACAAGTGTAAAAGAAAACCGTTCGACCTCTAAACGTGGGCAGAAAGAGAATACTCAAAAAGTAAAAAAGCCTAAGCAACAAAAGGTAAAACAGAGTAACTCATCAGCCAATCGATCTGTGCGTCGCCGTAAATAAAAAAAGCTCTTTTGTTTTACTCCCTCATAATAGAATGGAAATAGATATTCAAGCTATCTCGCTTCGTGAATTTAATGCGCGTGTTGCGCGACAAATAGCCATCCCTACATTACAAAACTGTTGGGTAGTGGCCGAATTGAGTGATGTGGGTGTGAGGGGTGGACATTGTTATCTCGAGCTCGTAGAGAAAGATCCTGATCGAGGTACGACTATTGCCAAAGCACGTGGAATAATTTGGGCTAATGTGTTTCAGACACTCAAATATAATTTTGAGTCCACTACAGGTCAATCTTGGGCAAGCGGTATAAAGGTGATGGTACGCGTGAGTGCAAATTTTCACGAGCAATTTGGATTCTCTTTGGTTATAAATGCTGTAAATCCCGACTTTACTCTTGGGGATATGGCTCGTAAACGAATAGAGATAATACGAAGGCTCACTGCCGAGGGGATAATAGAAATGAATCGCCAGATAGAAATCTGCGATATACCCCAACGGATAGCAATAATTTCATCGAGGAGTGCAGCCGGATATGGGGATTTCATGAATCAATTGCAGCACAACCCTCAACAGATACAATTTTATACAGTATTATTTGAAGCTACTATGCAAGGAGTTAATACGGCTCCTTCAATAATTGCTGCACTCGATAGAATATTTGAGAACATTGATCTGTTTGATTGCGTAGTGATAATAAGGGGTGGGGGCGCAACATCGGAGTTAAATGCTTTTGATGATTACGATTTGGCGGCTCATATTGCTCAATTCCCTATTCCTATAATTACCGGAGTGGGGCATGAACGGGATACTACAGTGATTGATTATGTGGCACATTTAAGAGTGAAAACACCAACTGCTGCCGCCGAGTGGCTTATAGAAAGAGGTGAGCAAGGATTGGCACTGATCAATAATCTTACACAAACGATAATTAATATTTCAAAGGATATGATTGCAGGGGCACGCCAGCAAATGGCATATATCTCTTCGACAATTCCGTATCTTGCTGAAAATAGAATTGAGAATGGAAAGTCGGAGTTAAAGAATCTGGGAAATATGATTCCAATGTGCGTGCAAAATAGAATAAATAATTCAAACATTGAGCTATCGCATACACGGCAGAATATATCTCAAGTAGTTGCCCGAAAGATGGAAATTGCTTCTATAAAACTCGAATCACTAAATGATACAGTGAAAATATTATCCCCTGAGAACACCTTGAATAGAGGATATTCGTTAACTATGTGCAGTGGTAAAGTGGTAGTAGATACTTCTCAAGTGAACATAGGTGATACTATAACTACACGATTAAAGTCGGGGATAATTGTCTCAGAAATTAAAAACGATTAAAACATTATATAGATCATGGAGGAACCCAAAAAAGAGCTCACATATAGTGAGGCGATTGCCGAGCTTGAAAAAATAGTAAAATATATGCAAAGTGATGCTTGCAGTATTGACAATTTGAGTGCCTATACGGCACGTTCACTCGAACTTCTAAAGACATGTAAAAGCAAGCTACTCGCCACCGATGAGGAGCTAAAGAAAATTCTTGCCGAATTGGAACAATAATTAAACATGCCAGTTTATACATCCAACTGGGTGTGAAATCATATTTTCAGATAACCCAGTCGCAATTTGGGTATTCTGCAATGTTCTTCAAAACAAAATCTTTATTCTATCTCAAATAAAAGACTTGGATATTTCAATAATAGAGGAGCATTTACGAAAACATGCAATAGCATATAAATAAAAACCGGAGCGCATTATTAAAGCGTTTCGGTTTTTTATGCGAAATACGCACAATCTATTAATAGCGCAATTAGCCTGCATTGCTTTCAATAAATTTATTTAAGTGTTTTTCTC
>CAZYEO010000020.1:0-24260 GCA_964646495.1 uncultured Muribaculaceae bacterium | reverse complement strand
CATTTGGTGCATCCGTTACTGCAACGAATGTCCTGCATTAATGATATAAAAATCGCCGTAGAATTTATAGTTCTAAGGCGATTTTGTTTATAGCTTTACCCCTCTTTGATTATTAGATTCACTAATAGGTGGAACCCCAACTGACCCTGTTATATTTGTAAGCCTATGGCTCGTTGTAGCTTATTCTACTACATCTATATCAAGATTTATTGTGGAGTTAGACTCCGGAGATAGCGCACGATAATAATCTCCTCTGGTATTTTCCATTAGCGTAACTGTATACATGCCATCATCCATATCGCAGAATGTAACATCGAAACTCACCGTCTTGGTCGCTCCTGCTTTTACAGTCACTCGTTTCTCTGCCAAATCGCACACCCATTCATCATTTTCATCAAATACGGAAATATATAAAGTTTTTGATTTATCACGCTCCCCTGCATTCGATATTTTAGCAATAAGCACATCCGAGTCCTCATCCGTAGCAACATACACCAATTCCCCACTATCACTATCCGATACAGCATCCTGCAAAGTGAGTTTAAGGCACTGCAATCCTCCCTTTTTCTCAATCACGACTTCCTCATCATCTTCCTCGGTATCTGCTTCGGCACTCTCTTTATCGCCACTTATCACGGCATTGCTTTCATCACCCTCCTCTTCACCGGGAGCAATATTCTCACCGATAACAATATCATACTCTTCGGGGGTATCTTCCAATGATTCCGTAAGGGTAAATTTCACGCACGAGAAATTATTTGCTGGCACTTGTTTCCATGCGTTTTTATCATCTACATAATATAATGCCACAGCATAATTACCCGGTTCAATTTCGGGTACACCCTCAAGATTCAGCGATTGCGATTTACCGGCTTGAAGCGTGAGCGGTTGTACCTTGAGTGTACCAACATTTTTTTTGTAATCTGAGGTATAAATAAATGCTCCGATTTTTCCCGAATACTTACCGCTTCCATTATTCACAATATCTACCTTTAGCGACATTTCATCAGCTTGCACAGCATCATTATCGGCAAAATGGATAGCATTAGTCAATTGAATGTTCGGTTTCGAATCAAATTCATCACCCTCTCCGGGAGCCACATTTTCATTTCTATCGATCTCGCGAGTATCTTGGCGTATGCTTGGTTCTATATCGATTGCTGCATCATCGAGATCAGTAAAATGCGTATCATAATTAAATGCCATTTTCACTCTCGAAGCAGTAATTTGCGCATCCACACAATTCACCCTGCCGTTACGGCTCATACAAGCCCTCCATTTAGTATCGTTAGCCTCCTTGTATACAAGGGCCATTTGATAAGCACCAGGAGCTACATCCGCAGGTATCTGCACATTTGTAACCTTATAATCATTGTAGAAATATGTGCGTAATAGCGACACATCATCCTGCCTATGAATTAGTTTGAAGAATTTACCATTCTTATATAATCCCACACCCACCGAACCTTTGAAATCCCAAAGACCTATATTCTGCAATTTGGTAGGGGAAAACATAAACCGTGCATTTCGGGCAAAATCGGTATAAATCGTAACTTGATCCACCGATAGCATATATATTTTCTTAGAATCTTTAACCGGTGGGCGTATTCCCCCAAAAAAAGATACATTGTCATTATATCCTCCAGATCCCCCTCCTGTGCCCAATGCACTTGGGTTAAGATAACTCACCGAGAAATATCCGTCGGATATCCCTGTCCATCCCCAATTGATATGAAATAGGTCGTTGCTGTCATAGCCATCACACACAAAACAGTGTCCGGAGTTTCCTCCATATCCCACCATCACCACAGGTCGCCCTGCATTGAGTTCACGTTTCAGAAAATACACCCATTCCGATTGCGTAAAATAATTGCGAGGATAAGCCACAATCCCATCATCATATCCAAAATATTTATTGAACCCTGCCATCATCTTTTCTGCAGGTGCTCCACTCTCCTTCGGAGTATAACCCATATCACACGACACCCCTATATGCCATAGCAATTGCGCCACTGCATTTTGCTGCGCTGCGCTCTCGCTCCCATTATAGCTGGCATTAATATTCCCCCAGTCATAAGGCATATTGTAGGTCACAGCATATCTCTTTCCTTGCCAATCGTAATAATGCGAATCTCCAGTCCCTATTGCAGGATAGCGATGATAGCGCATCACTTGCGCTCCGGCTGTAGCTACACATCCTGTGACGCAACGTTGATTATACATCACCGGACACCAATTGTTATATGGAAGATTCTGTCCGAATTTTATATTTCCCAACAATGGGCGCACCTCGCGAGCAAATGTCTGCGCACCTTTAGCCTTCGATTTGCTCAACGTGAATTGCGAATAATCCATCTTCAAAAGCGAATCCGGCTGCACTGCCAAATCCTTCAATTCCTCTTTGTAGAAACTAAGCCATGAGCGCATCTGCTCCGGTATATTATTCACATCAAACGACCCTGTGTCGGAATAACCTATGATTTTTTTAGTACGTGAGTCACCCGAAATTATTATAAATCCCTCATTGTTTCCTCGATTGAACACATAATAATAAGGGCGTTCGGTCACACTATCTTTCTCCACAAGAGCAAGTTTTTGAGCCACATCTTCCCCGGCTTTATTCTTAGGCCAGAATGATTGCGCCTCATTCATTGCATCTTGTAAATCCCTTTCGATGGCGGTTGCCATCATCATAGCCACACTCATAATGCAGAGTGCTATTATTGCCGATATTCTTCTCACTAAAATATGATTTTAATTAAAATCGTTTATAAAGCCTTTATCTGAGCAAACTTCACTCCATTTTGAGCTTTAGTTCCTGGTGTACTTTCCGATTTCTGCTTAGCATTGTCAATCGTTTTCTGTATCAACACATCCCACGAAGCCGGTTTATTGTTCAACACGCTTATCTGCTCCCTGATACTCTGAATCATGCTCAACAAAAAGAATCCACCGGTACTTCCACACCACGAATACTCACCCGGACTTGCTGCCGTAGCAAGAAGATTACCTTTCGATTTCAAGAAAAGTTGTTGTAATTTTTCAATATTATAATTATTCGACGAGCGCGAAAATAGTGTATTTCCCTTCACCGGACGTTGTGTCGATAATCTGGCATTACAACAATCACTCACCACGATATTCAATCTCGCACCCTTATTCACAATCTCCTTATACACATCCGACATCGCCACAAAATTACTATTAATATCATCGTAAGCTGTCGATGTGAGATCCATCATAGGATAGTAATCCTTCTGATCCTCGAAGCGAAATCCGTGACCGGTGTACACAAATACCACTATATCATCTGGAGAGGGTTTGAATTTTGTTATCGCTTTTTGCAACTCCTCCTTACCATAATTATCACCTGTCACAAATATCTCATTATATCCTGTTTTTAGGGCCTTTGCAATTCCGCCAAACTCACCGCGCACATTATCGAGATCCACTTTGCAAGCCTCTCCAATATCGCTCACCTTTGTATTTGCCACAACAAACAGATGCAAAGTCCTTTTTTTATCTGCATTTTCGGGAGTTGAGTCATCACCGTAAAACGGTGTGGAATCGATAGGTTGCTCTTCCACGGCATCATCATCCTTTTCATTCTCTTTAATCGATTGTGCACCATTAAGCAATAGAGCATATTCCGGCTCCTCTGCACCATAGAATTGCGACACATACTCCTCGTCCATGTCGGCAAGTGCCACCTCCTCAAAATATTGAGCTTTCACCCATTTATCTGAACTGCTATCCATGTCATATACCACGTATGGCACTTCGGTCACATCCGAAGCATCATCCTCACTCCAAGTCCAAAGGAAATATGGAAATCCGTTTTTATCATCTTCAGGAGCATATACAAGTACCCCTACATCCTCCTCATCATCTTTTCCGGCAGCAGCTTGAGTATAAGCCGACTCATACACAGACTCATCGGTTCCCTGCGTAGCAATCATGCGCATTTTACAATTATTTTCATTGTAATGAATAAGAAGCCCTATAAATTCATCACCATCGGTATCTTTATACCTCACTTCATAAAATGTTTGAGCATCCACACATTGAGCAATGCCCACAGCCACTAAAATTAATAGTAATAATCTTTTCATTTCTTTTTCTTTAAGTAATTTCTCTACAGAATTTATTTAGAATCGTCTGATATTTCCCAAGATTTTCATATTTCTGTATCCCCTTTATAAACATGGCAAAGATAGTGCAAACGAGAATAATATAAAAATAAAAAATACTTTTTCATTTTTTATTATCGAGTACAGCCTTATCTTATTTAAATATAGTAGGATTTTTAGGTTTAGAGAGGGGGATTTTTAGTGGGAAGGAGGTTATGCCGGCACTTGAATCACTTCAAACGCCGGCTTTATAAAGTCTATATTGTCGTTGTTTCTAATATTAGATTAAAGACTATATGTCCAACTTTTATTACGTACTTGTTTTACACCCTTTTATGCGAAGAACGAGATCATTATTAATATTTCACATAATGTATGTATCGTTGCTTATGCCACTAATATTTTATATCTAAATACTGATGTCAATAGTATAATATGGTGAGAGATTCTTTACCCTTGGTGTTTTTGACTTCATTGCCAAATTCGGTTTCGTTGATTGATTTGCATTTATAATCTCGTTCTATCCAATTATAATATTCATCGTATTTGTAATTGCTATACTGATATTCTTCCGAATATGATCCATCGGAAAAAGGTGCGCTACTTCTTCTTTTGACACATTCCCCGTCATCATTATACTTTAACGATATTCTAGGAATCCCTTCACATTCACCATGTAGATCTGCTATAATATATGAAATGCGACCATCATTGTTGTATTCTATAGTGTAGCCCATATTTTGACCACATCCATGTGCTAAAGGTATGGTGGTAATGCGATCTTTGTTGTCACGGGTTACTTTTAAACCATATTTATCTGTAACAAATCCGTTTTTATTAGATTTATATGATATACTGAATGGTGCGTATTTTGTCAATCTTCCCTCGTCATCAAAATGAAGTGTATCGGTAGCGGATTCAACTATTTTTACTTGTCCATTGAGTCCGAATGATTTTAAATCGATTGATAAGAAGCTATCAACCGGAATTTCCATTGTTAATACCTCTACAGAACAAGTGTCGGAATAATCGGCATCATAGTTTTTTGATTGTGACTTTCCTGCGCATGAGGTTACCAAAATAGGAATGAAAGCAATTTGGATGGCTTTAAATAATGTTTTTTTCATAATTAATGATTGTAGTTATAATGAGTTTATATTTTTGTTGTGGCGATTTACGGTATTAAGGATTGCTGTATCCGATGTTAGAATGTGCGTTTTAGTATTATCATATTTTCAAAAAACTTATTTCGCTTTTATTTTGTAAATATATAATAAATTACTTAAATATAAAAATATAATTAAACAAAAAAGCCAAGCTCTCATAAAATAGGTATAGAGGATTTTTGAGTGTGATTTATAGTAGAATTTTAGGGAGTGTAATTTTTTTCTCTCTGTTATTTCTCTTGTGTGGGGTATCTTTATAGAACATAGTGCTACACTCGGAAATCTCATTGCTAAAACAAGTTTTCTCTTTGTTATTTCTCTCGTTTGCTATATCTTTGTAAGCTAAATAAAATTGTTTACGAAAAATGATAGAGCCGGCATTATATTTAATCCCTGTGCCACTAAGCGACACGGCTGTGAGCAATGTGCTCCCGGCTCATAATATTGCGCTCGTGAGTGAGCTTAAGTATTTTATAGTGGAAAATGTGCGTTCGGCTCGTCGATTTTTGAAGAAATGTGACCGAAATATAGATATTGACACTCTCACTTTCTATACTCTTAATGCTCATACTCGTTCTGAGGAGATCGAGGGATTTTTGCAACCTCTTGCACAGGGGAATGCCATAGGGGTGATTTCGGAAGCAGGATGTCCCGCAATTGCCGATCCGGGAGCTGATGTAGTGGGGATAGCTCAGCGCAAGAAAATGCGAGTGATTCCGCTTGTGGGTCCCTCGAGCATCATAATGTCGCTTATGGGATCGGGGTTCAACGGTCAGAGTTTTGCATTTCAAGGGTATTTGCCTATTGATGGAATGGAACGCACCAAGAAACTCAAGGAGATGGAGCGAAATATTGCCAATCACGATCAGACACAAATATTTATAGAAACACCATATCGAAACAATAAATTATTGAGTGAACTCATAAAGTCGCTACCTAAGCAGATGAAACTGTGTGTGGCAAGTGATATATCGGGGGATAAAGAAACAATAATAACTTTAACGATTAATGACTGGGCGCATCGCAAATATGACTACGACAAGGTTCCGTCAATTTTCCTACTATACAAATAATGTCAAAACGATATAATAACAAAAACGATATTGCCCAAGCCACATTATTCGGCTTTGAAGATGAAGACAATAGTGCGGCATCGGGTGAATTTATTTTCAAAAAACCGCAAAGGAGGATAGAAGAATTATCGGATGAGAATAAAACACCTACCATTCAAACACCTATCATTGATGAAGTGAAGGGAATAGATACCAATATCAGTGCATTCCGATTTATGAGTTTCGGCAGTGGAAGCAGCGGAAATTGTGCTTATGTAGGTGGCGATAAAGGTGGAATATTGATCGATGCAGGGGTGGAGATTACTCATGTGTTTGATTCATTACTGCGCAATGGAATATCGCCGGATGATGTGAAGGGGATTTGTCTTACTCATGATCATGGCGACCACATTCGCTATGCTTATACGATAGTGCGAAAATATCGTCATATTCACATCTATTGCACCAATCGGGTAATGAATGGAATTTTGCGCCGACATAATGTGTCGCGCAGAATAAAAGACCGCCATGTAGCAATATACAAAGAGATACCGATCGAGATTTCAGGACTTAAAATCACGGCATTCGAGGTTCCGCATGACGGGAGTGACAATGCTGGATTCTTTATTGAATATGGAAGCAAGAATTTTGCTATAGCCACCGACCTCGGACATGTGAGCCAACGCGCTTATCATTATATGACACAAGCTCACTACCTTATGATAGAAAGTAACTATGATGGTGTGATGCTCGACGAGGGACGATATCCGGAATATCTGAAAAGTAGAATTCGAGCAGCAAACGGACATTTGAACAATAAGGATACTGCTCGATTTATAGCCGACAATTATAGGGAGGATTTGAAATACATATTCCTGTGCCATTTGAGCAATGACAACAACACTCCCGAAATAGCAAGAAAGGAAATTGTAGATGCTCTAAGCGAGAAAAATGTGAGCGTGGGAGAAGGCACCGGAACGCTTTCCGACCGGGAGAAGCAAGTGCAACTCGTAGCATTGCCTCGCTATGATAGCTCGCTATGGTACATACTTAGAGATTAACACTTAATACGTATTATGCGAGCAAATTTCATCAAATGATTTGCGTGCTTTGTCGCGATGCGGTTGCGCTGAATATCCGATAGTGATACTTACAAGAATACGACGGCTTGAAGGGATATTAAGAATCTTTTTGAGCCGTTTTTCGTCAAACCACCCCAACACACACGATCCTAACCCCTCGGCGGTGGCTGCCAGCGTGATATTTGAAATGGCAATACCACAATCGATCCATGGAAATTGCTTATTTTTGACCCATCCACCAAGTCGGGCAGTGAAATTTGGTGATTCCTGCACCAGCACAATGTGAACCGGTGCTTCGGCAGCAAATTTATTCATCCCATTACCACTAAGGGCTGTTGCTACTTGTGCACACATATCGGGATCATCTACTACGATAAAATGCCACGGTTGCGAATTGCATGCAGATGGTGCAAGCCGTGCAGCCTCGATAATGCGATTAATCGCTTCAGAAGATACTTGGCGAGACGTGTCATAGGCACGATCGCTCTGGCGAGCAGCTATAAGGTCATAGATATTTCCCATAGATATATGGAATTTTAATGAAGTTGATTATTGTGTATATTCCATCATGCGACTTATGTATTTGCCTATGATGTCAAATTCGAGATTTACAATACTTCCCACCTTTATTTGATGGAAATTGGTATGCTCATGAGTGTAAGGAATAATAGCTACTTGGAAACTATCCTTTTGAGAATTGCACACAGTAAGACTCACCCCATTTACCGTTACAGATCCCTTTTCAACCGTAACATATCCTTTGCTCGCAAGTTCGGGAGCTACTTGGTAGTTGAAAGTATAATACCAACTTCCATCAGCTTCTTTCACTTCGAGGCATGTAGCAGTCATATCCACATGTCCTTGCACGATGTGTCCATCGAGACGCCCATTCATCATCATGCTTCTTTCAAGATTTACCTTATCCCCAATATTAAGATTACCGAGATTACTTCTATCGAGAGTTTCGGTGATAGCAGTAACTGTGTATGTGCCATCCCCCGGCAATTTTACCACTGTCAGGCACACCCCATTATGGGCTATCGATTGATCTATTTTAAGCTCGTCGGCAAATGAACACTTCAATGTGAGGTTCAAATTACCATCTTGGCGTTCAAGTCCTATTACTTGAGCTGCTTCTTCTACTATACCGGAAAACATATATTTAATATTATGATTTTATTATTATTTCTATTTAATTACTTTGTGTCAGATTGCCGGGATCAGTCGATTTGGAGCAAGATCCGGTGACACAGGGTATAATGATAGTCATATTATATGAGTTACTATCATGAGGAGCAAAATTAATTTTTCCTCCGCTTTTTTCCACTATATATCTCGATAAAAACAAGACCAATCGAGAACTTTTTTTTGTTTCTTCCGAGTTGAACTCTTTTTTCGGATCTTGGGAATTAATTGCATTGGGTGAAACCGAAATAGATATTTTCACACCCTCTTCCACACATTCGTACGTAAAAATAATAGCACCGGTGGCAGTATGTTCAACGGCATCAGCAATATATGTATTGATAAAATGCCATAGTAGATGCCTATTATATGTCACAGTGCAATTATCGTAAGGATTTACAATGATAAATTCACAACCCGGATATGTGTCGGTGTCATATTGGGTAAAAATCTCATCGATGAGAGCCGACATATCAAATTCCTCATACTTAATGTTGTAAATAAGCCTATCTAACTTTGCAACATCGAGTATATCGTTAAGCATGTTAAACACCAATTTATTCTGCTTCTCCATCAAGTTGCGATAATCGATTCTCATCTCCGAATCATCGCAAGTAGCCATATTATCAGCATACCCAATTATTTGGTTCATATGGGGAAGCATTTCATCGATAGCTTCGGTTAAAAATTCATTTTTGAGTTGATTGAATGTCTCAAACACTTTTAAGACCTCCTCCAATTCTTCTTGAATGAATTTATATCGGTCTATGTTTATAAACATTCCCGTGAGCACTGGGAACGGTTCTCCCAAATCATTGTATTTAGTCTCCTTCACCGCACGCAATTCCCACCACTGATACACACCCGTACCATATCCGTTTACTCTGAAAGAAGAGGTGATTAGATCATTGGCTGATGAATCTACAATCTCTTTCATCACCGATTCATATCGTGAGCGATCATCGGGGTGAATAAGAGTTTTAAAAGAGTCAGTCGATTTAAAATCGGCAAGCCGCATAAGAAGTATTTTTCTACCGTTGAGAAATTCAAATTGATTTTTTTTGAAATCGAATAGCCAAGTAATAGCCTTGAATGATTCAAGTGATATAGCCATTAAATTTGTATCTGCTTCATTGTTTTTGGCTTTAATGGCAAGACGCATGCTTCGGTTATATAGATTTTTGTATCTGCGTCTCAGAAGTATGAATTGCACCCCTGTAATTATTCCTATTACCACTATAACCAATAGAATAAGAATACTAAATTCATTGGTTTTGAAGTAATATACTAAATTGTGAAGCACTATTGCATCATAGGGGAGAGCGTTTTGTGTAGCGTGCCAATGCCTTATAGCAGTAGCATCGAATATCGGAATTGGCTTTATATAACTAGAGTTGTTGTTGAAAATATCCTTACCGTTGAAAAAATCTATAGCAGATATTGCCGCTTCATGTCCATTGTTTTGAGGAGATACGACATATCCACCGATAAACCCCTGCGACAGGAATTGGTCTACCACTGTAAAAACAGGAGCAGGCGTAATCCTGCATAATTGTGGATAAAAGAGTGACGGATCATAAAATTTACCATTGTCACCTTGTTGCCAAGTCGCAAGAATTACGATTGAATTAGGATCAATTGCAGTGGCATAATCGTAAAATGCAGAGTCGGATTGAGCATCAATGCCATATATGATATCTATCTCCTTTTCGTAGGGATAAAGTTGTCGTTTTGCTTCTTGCAGAAAATAATTACCGGTGGCAGTTTTGTCAGCCCACACATACAATTTCGATGCTGTGGGAAACATTTTTCGAGCTACATTATAAGTTTTAGCAAATCCAATATCCGCCGTAATCAATTTGGTATTTTTGCGTTGTATATCCAATTTGCCTGCATTTTCCGATACACAAATTACCGGAATATTAGATAAAGCACTATCCGGCGAATTAACAATTTGCAGGGTAGCTTCTACATCCGATGCCACAATCAGATCAATATCCTCCTTTTGTGCTTTGATATAGGCATGGAGAATTGCGTTTCTATCTTCTGGATTATTTATATTCTTTGAATCGAGATACACATTTGTGGACTTGATATTGTATTCCGATGAATCGAGAGTAGCCCAAAAAGAATCACGCAAATTTTCAGTCCAAGGATGATTATCAAGAAATGAGCCGACAAACATCACATTTTTTTGTGGCTTTTGCATTGACGAAGAATCCTTGTTACAGCTATGTATCATAAATAAAACTACAAAACCGCCACATAATAGTAGTAATGCAATTGTTTTCCTATATAAATTAGTTGGCTTCAAAATATGAAATTATAAATTCACGTCAATCAAAACAATCAGTTTATGCACAATATGGCAAAGATACAGCAAATGAGAAAAATAACAAAGAGAAAACTTGTTTTCGCTTTGAGATTGCCGAATGCAGCATTATCTTATGTAAAGATACAGCAAATGAGAGAAATAACAAAGAGAAAACTTGCTTTCAACAATATAATATATTTTGATATTTATAATATCGGAAAATACTTTTAGAGTTATTATTATTTTTTTACCTTTGCACAGATCCTTTTTTTATACTAAACTATGATACCTTAGGTTTTATGTTACGTTATGCGTTAAGTTTTCTTTTGCTGTTATCATCATATTTAGCCCTATTTGCCGCCCATAATAAAGTTTTGGTGGTGAGCTCTTATGGTACAGATTTTCAATGGAGTAACGCTATTATGGACGCCATCGGGCATAGCCTTAAAGAAACACACCCTACAATTGAATTTCGACGGGAATTTTTATCATCCGAGATGTTATCGGATTCAATGACATTGGGAGAGTCTATTCAAGATTTGCTCAAAAATTATCAACAAAATCCGCCCAAAGCAATAATACTAATATCCGACGAAGCATGGATGGCATATCTTGATGCAAAAACAAGCGCATTCAAAGATGTGCCACTGATATTGTGCGCTGTGAAACCACACACTATTAAAGCACATGAATTTAAAGAAAAAAGAGATTCTCTGAAATTGTCGGATTTTAGCTCTACGGCTGATGTAATTAAAAAATACAATGGGACTGCAATAATAAGGAAAGTGAATGTAACGGGGAGTCTTTCACTAATAGAAAATCTCATCGAAGACCTCAACCGGTTTGTTTTCATTACCGACAAGCGTTTTTATGGTGTTTATGTTCAGTTACTTTTGCAGGAAGAAGCGACGCGACGTTATCCTAAAATCCCGGTAGAATATATCGATGGGCGTTTTACATCCACCGACTCAATGCTTACCCGATTACCACAGGTTCCCCCTACTGCCGGAGTTTTAATGACCTCCTGGCTCACCGGGGAGTATGGATTTGAATATTCCAAAGATAATCTTTACAGCCTAATGGAAAATAAATTGCAGACCCCAATCTTTATTACTGCCGATATCGGGTTAGATAAAGAATATTTTGTGGGGGGCTATTTCAATGATTCCCATTATTGGGGAGAAAAGACAGCTGATATACTCGAAATGATACTTAACGGTGTAAATCCGAAAAATATAGACCCCGAAACATTTTCTGAGGATGAATGTAATATTTCATGGAAAGTGTTTCACCATTATAGGCTAAATACCAGCAGATTGCCTGCAAGGGTGATATATTACAATGCTCCGAAGTCGTTTTGGTATACATATCGATATTATATAATGGTGCTGGTGGTAGTGCTATTGGTGTTTCTAATGTTTTATTTATACACATTGTATAGCAATATAAAGCTACAACGCACACAGCGATTGCTATTGAAGTCTATCAATGAAAAGAAGATAGCAAATATAGAACTAAAACAAACTCATGAAAAATTACTTGTGGCACTTAAAAAAGCTGAAGAATCAGATCATCTGAAATCCGCATTTCTGGCAAATATGAGTCATGAAATCCGAACTCCACTCAATGCAATAGTAGGGTTTTCAAGTATTTTAAATGATACCGATAGCGAGGAGGAACGCAATGAATTTGTGGCATTGATACAAAGTAACAGCGACTTGTTGTTGCGACTTATATCCGACATTCTCGACATATCACGTATCGAAGCCGGCGTTCTTGAATTTAATATTAGCAAGTGTGATGCATTAGATGTGTGCAATAATGTGATTACATCTCTTCAATCAAAATGCAAACATGGTGTAAAGCTGCTCATCACCCCGTCAGTTGCTCCGATGGAGTTATACACCGACTCCAATAGGTTAATGCAAATGCTGATAAATCTGGTGAACAATGCCATAAAATTCACATCACAAGGGAGTATCGAAGTAGGCTATTTTTATTACGATGAAAACACCGTGGAATTTTATGTTAAAGATACCGGGATCGGAATTTCACCCGATAAATTAGAAGCTGTCTTTGATCGATTTACGAAAATAAATTCATTTATCGAAGGAACCGGCTTAGGACTCTCCATATGCAAAACCATCGTAAACACCCTTGGTGGTGAGATAGGAGTCGAATCGGAATTGGGCGTAGGATCGCGGTTCTGGTTCAGAATACAAAAACATCAATCTGAAATCAAATAGGTAAAAACCTATTACGATTCCCACAGATAAAGATCATTATTATATATTCGGAATATTAAGTAGTGCAATCGGTGTAATTGCCACCAATAAACATCAAATATGTTGCACGGCAATCTATTTGGAGGTAACTTTGTGGCTTATTACGAATCTATTTCCAATGAATATTGCATGGATTAATGGGCGGTTTGCCATTGGCAACACCACTTCAATAGTATGGTTTCACCTCATAGCCATACTCGTAGTGATAATATGGGGTAC
The DNA here is from genome assembly GCA_964646495.1 of uncultured Muribaculaceae bacterium. Lineage (GTDB taxonomy): Bacteria > Bacteroidota > Bacteroidia > Bacteroidales > Muribaculaceae > HGM05232. The sequence continues at coordinate 10,827 of CAZYEO010000020.1, read as the reverse complement.
TACTTTTATTTCCACAAAAGTATTACTCCTTTCAGGCATGACACCTGCCGATATATTCTGTTATCGATTTGCCATGGCATATATTGCAATTGCCGCGTGTAGTTTCCCTTTTAAGATATTTGCAGCAAGCATCAAGGATGAATTACTTTTTGTATTTGCCGGCATGTTTGGCGGATCGCTATATTTTTTCACCGAGAACTCCGCCATCCTCTACACATCCATATCCAACGTTGCATTGCTATGTAGCACCACACCGTTGCTCACCCTCTTATTACTCTGCTTCGTGTTTCGCAAAGCCCATCCCACACGCAATCTCTACATCGGGTCGCTACTGGCGTTTTTAGGGGTTGCAATGGTGATATTCAACGGCAATTTTGTGCTCGATCTCAACCCATGGGGCGATATTTTGTGCCTTTCGGCAGCTTTTTCTTGGAGTTTCTATACAATTCTATCCCAATATCTCAGCAAGAAATACTCATCCCTTTTCATCACTCGTAAAACATTTTTCTACGGATTTCTCACAATCCTCCCCATGTTCCTATCCCACCCTTTATATCTGGCATCTGATATATTCACTCGACCGGTAATATGGTCCAATCTATTGTATTTAGGACTGATAGCTTCATTCCTATGCTTCCTCTTATGGAACGTATGTGTTCGTAGGCTCGGACCCATCATTACATCCAATTATATCTATCTCGTTCCCGTAGTGTCGCTGCTCACCGCTTTTATTACATTCGATGAGACCGTAACTCTCATAGCGATTATGGGAACGGCACTGGTGCTCTATGGAATGTGGGTCGCTAAATCATCGAAACCGATTGCCAAACAGGCTCGAAAATAGTTGCATATTATATCATATTTTGTAACTTTGCGAATATGAAAATAGGATTCGACGGAAAGCGAGCAGTTTTCAATAATACCGGATTAGGCAACTACAGCCGTCTGATAATAGATTTGTTGTCGCAGGAATATCCCGACAATGAATACCTTATTTTTGCCCCGTCATATCACGAAAATCCCCGCCTGTCGCCACTGCTACAGCGCGACAATATCCATCTCCACCGTCCGGCATACGGACTTATCAAATCGCTTCCCTCAATATGGCGTGTCACCGCAATGGGGCGCGATGCAGCCATGAACGGAGTGAATCTGTTTCATGGATTGAGCGGAGAACTTCCCTTAGATATTCACCGTAGCGGCATTCGATCGGTAGTTACCATCCACGATCTTATTTTTCGTCGCTTCCCCGACTATTATGCCGCCATCGACCGTAATATTTATGATTATAAATTTCGCAAAGCATGTGCCAACGCCGACCGCATAATAGCCATAAGCAATTGCACCAAGCGCGACATAATGGAATTTTATGATATTCCTGCACACAAAATCGATGTAGTATATCAAGGATGCGATGAAATATTTACACTCGAATGGAGCCACTCCCAATTGGAACAAGCGAGAAATAAATACCAACTTCCCGATAAATTCATATTATACGTCGGCACCATAGAGCACCGCAAAAATGCACTTCTCATCCTCAAAGCATTAACCCTATTGCCCGATGATATGAACTTGGTGATTGTTGGGGGCGATACTACATATCGCGATACATTAAATAAATATATTGATGAGAATCATCTGCATGGCAGAGTGCACTTTCGCAGCGCAATCCCCTTTGCCGATCTTCCGGCATTCTATCGATTGGCTTCTGTCTTTGCATACCCATCGCGATACGAGGGATTTGGAATACCCATGCTCGAAGCAATTACATGTGGTACGCCGGCTATCGGAGCTATCGGATCATGTCTGGAAGAGGCTGGAGGCGATGCATCCCTATATGTTCACCCCGACGACCATGCTCAATTGGCACATTACATCACGCTGGCTGTCTCCGACGATGTCGTGCGTGCCACAATGATCGAAAAAGGGAAAGAGCACGCAGCTTTATTTTCAAAAAAATCAATAGCCGCTAACACAATGGCGGTGTATAAAAAAATAATAATATGAAGATCGACATAGAGGAAAGAGTAAAAATGGGACGCGAACTATTTCTCGGAGGTATGAATTGCGCACAATCGGTTGCTGGTGCTTTTGCCGACATTCACGGCATACCGCAAGATCTCTGCATGCGCATGGCGGCATCGTTTGGCGGCGGTATGGGGCGAATGCGCCTCACATGCGGTGCTGTCTCAGGAATGTTTATTATGGCATCCCTCGAAAACGGCACTCTTGATCCTCACGATACAATAGGAAAAACTGCCAATTACGCTTTAGTCCAAGAGCTATCCGATAAATTCAAAGAAGAAAATAAATCCATCACCTGCTCTGAGTTATTAAAACTCCGCGCACAAGCAACTCACTCCCCGGCTCCCGATGCTCGCACACCCGAATATTACGCCAAGCGACCATGCACATATATGGTAGAATCGGCATGTCGCATATATGCCACCCACCTGAGCAATATCGAGGAGAAATAAAGAGAATAGAGACTAAATAACCTGAATCCAAAATTTCACACCACACCAATATCCGATTTGTAATTTATGAAAATAAAATAAAATTCTATTTTTTTGTTATTTATATCATTTGCATTATCTTTGCCAAAAAAATATCTGAAAGATAGTATTTGGGAATTTATCAATAAATAAATATTAAAATGGGAAATAGACATTTGATTAAGCGACTTGGCACTATCTGTGTCATGCTTCTATTTGCAGTTTGCACCATGTTTGCCGAAACGGTATCTATCGGCACGGCGAAAGAACTCGAAACCTTTCGCGACCGTGTGAATGCGGGCGAAACCACGCTCAACGGTACCCTCACTGCTGATATCAACCTTAATGGGGACTCTAATAATAGATGGGATCCGATATCAATGGATTCCAGAAACCGGTATGCCGGCACCTTCGATGGAGCTGGGCACATTGTGAAGGGTCTTTACATCGATAGACCAATTGATTATGTAGGATTCTTCGGAGCTGTGGGACCTAATGCAATCATTAAGAATCTTACTATTGAGGGAGATATATTAGGAGGGGTATCTACATTTGCACTTGGTGGAATAGTAGCAACGCTAGATAGCTCTAATACAGGTAAAGGCTTATTTAATTGTATCAATAGATGTTACATTCTAAATAAAGGTTTCTATGCAGGAGGGATCGTTGGATTCCTTGGCGGGAGGGTAAGTAATTGCATAAACATTGGACAGGTAAACTCTCTCAGATACGAAGCAGGTGGAATAACAGGACGGATGGGTGGTAATGCCACCATAGATAATTGTTATAATTATGGCGACGTCACTTGCGAAGCAGGCGAAGCAGGTGGAATTTGTGGAAAAGTCTACCAAGATAGCCAAATTAGTAATTGTTTCAGCTCTTCAAGAGGGATTCAGTCAATTGGAAGTAATCCACGTGCGGGAGCAATCGCGGGAGTAGCCTCGACCACTGCTAAAATTACCAATTGCCACTATTCATCTGCTACCGTAGTGAAAGAGGGTGCTACTACTTCCGGTTTGGCTGTAGTATCTACCGTGGGTATAAGATATATAGGAGGGATGGAAGATACTAACCCGAGTCTCACCGAAGATAAAGCGGGAGTTACTATGGGACATGATGCTACTACACTTGCCTCAGGTAAAGTGGCACGCTTGCTCAATGGTGGCAACACCACCACCGAAGCTTCCGATGGCGCATGGGGACAAACTCTACTCACAGATGCTACTCCGGTGCTAATGACAGCCGACAAGAGCAATCGCGTATATAGCATGACGTTTAAGGATAATAATACAATTATATGGGCTAAATATTACAATTCAGCCACTTTTCCCGATAATGATAAAACTCTTGTCGATGGATATTTCACCATCAAAGATGCCGATGAGATGTATGCATTCCGCGACATTGTAAATTCAGTAAAAGCAGACCTCAACGGTAAGCTCACCGCTAATATCGACCTTGCAGGTAGCAACACCAATCAATGGACTCCGATAGGGAGTGAATCTCAACCCTATACCGGCATTTTCGATGGTGCAGGATTCACTGTAAGTGGGATTTATATAAATAATTCTAAATCCTATTATCAGGGATTCTTCGGATATGTCAAAGGATCTGGAGCGTGCGTTAAAAATCTCACCGTGGCAGGAGAAATTACAGGAAAATATTATGTGGCAGGCATAGCATCCTATGTTACAGGAAAGATAGAAAATTGTGTAAATAAATGCAAAGTGAATGGGTTTTCCTCTGTTGGCGGAATTACAGGAGAAACATTTATAGGGAGTATCATCCTGAATTGTTTCAATAATGGTGATATTATGGGAGAAGCAGAATCTATTGGTGGAATAGTAGGATACTTAGGGGAAACAACATTGTCAGGATGTGTGAACAGTGGCACTGTAACCGGATTAAGAACATCCAACGGAGGGATTGTAGGAACCAGTCGTAGTCATGGACGCATTACGGATTGCTTGAATAATGGAGATGTGATAGGAGCCGGATCCACTGGTGGTATTTGTGGATATATATTCAGTGGTAGAATCACCAACTGTTTCAGTGATGCCAAGAGCATTACTGCCACGCAAGGGAAGTCCGGCAATTTTACTTTCCCTGCTCGCGCAGGGGCGATTGTTGGGGCAAATGATAACAATACTATTAATAACTGCCACTATTCCGCTACCGTAACGGTGAAAGAGGGTGTCACCACCGCCAATTTGGCTGTAGTACATACCGTGGGGGTAAGATATAAAGGAAAAGAAGAAGTTGCTGAAGACGATAATCGCCTCACCACCGATGAAGCGGGAGTGACTATGGGACACGATGCTACCACACTTGCCACAGGTAAAGTGGCACGCCTGCTCAATGGTGGCAACACCACCACCGAAGCAGCCGACGGCGCATGGGGACAAACTCTACTCACAGATGCTACTCCGGTGCTAATGACAGCCGACAAGAGCAATCGCGTATATAGCATGACGTTTAAGGATAATAATACAATTATATGGGCTAAATATTACAATTCAGCCACTTTTCCCGATAATGATAAAACTCTTGTCGATGGATATTTCACCATCAAAGATGCCGATGAGATGCATGCATTCCGCGACATTGTAAATTCAGGGAAAACTGGTCTCAACGGAAAGCTCACTGCTAATATCGACCTTGCTGGTAGCGACACCAATCAATGGGATCGGATAGGGAGTGAATCTCAACGCTATGCCGGCATCTTCGATGGTGCAGGATTCAAGGTGAGCAGTATTTATATAAATAATTCTAAATCAAATTATCAGGGATTTTTCGGATTCGTCCAAGGAAACGAAGCATGCATTAAAAATCTCACCCTGTCCGGAGAAATAACTGGAAACTCCTATTCAGGAGGGATTGTCGGGTGCATCGGTGATACAAAAAATGGTGGTAGTATATTGAATTGCGTGAACGAGTGCAATATATCTGGAGAATTTGCTGTTGGCGGGATTGCAGGAGATGTAAGTAGCAAAAAAGTTACAATACAAGATTGTACCAATTTTGGTAAAATATCAGGCTCTATGCACTCTATAGGAGGTATCGTAGGAGGCACTAATGGATATATGTCACGATGTGTGAACCGTGGAGAGGTGAGTGGCAATCTCACCGAAGTCGGAGGGATTGCGGGATATTTATATACTACAGGAAGCATTTCTGATTGCTTGAACCATGGTAATGTCATAGGAGCCGGAGCCACAGGTGGGATTTGCGGATATTCATATCCTAACAATAGCATCATCAACTGTTTCAGTGATGCCAAGAGCATTACTGCCACGCAAGGTAAAGACGGGAATACTTTCCCTGCTCGCGCAGGAGCGATTGTAGGGGCAAATAATGGCGGCACCATTACCAACTGCCACTATTCCATTGCTACCGTAGTGAAAGAGGGAGTCGCTACTGCCGATTTGGCTGTAGTACGTACCGTAGGGGTAAGATATAAAGGAGTTGATTATGCTGCTGAAGACGATAATCGCCTCACCACCGATGAAGCGGGAGTGACTATGGGACACGATGCTACCACACTTGCCACAGGTAAAGTGGCACGCCTGCTCAATGGTGGCAACACCACCGAAGCAGCCGACGGCACATGGGGACAAACTCTACCCACAGACTTAACCCCTGCATTTATGCTCGAAGACAAAAGCAATCGCGTATATGGATGGGTGATAAAGGATAATAATACAACTATCTGGGCTAAATATAACAATTCAGCCACTGCCCCCGATATTGAAAAAACTCTTGTCGATGGATATTTCACCATCAAGGATGCCGATGAGATGCATTTATTCCGCGACATTGTCAATTCCGGAAAAGCAGACCTCAACGGTGTGCTCACTGCTAATATCGACCTTGCAGGCAGCGACACCAATCAATGGACTCCGATAGGGTTTTTTAGTCCTACAGATCAAAATCGTTATGCCGGCATCTTCGATGGTGCAGGATTCAAGGTGAGCGGTATTTATATAAATAAACCTGAATCCGATAATCAGGGATTTTTCGGATTAGCTGATGCATGCATTAAAAATCTCACCCTATCCGGAGAAATAACCGGAAGATATTCTGTCGGAGGGATTGTCGGGCTCATCGGTGTTACGGTGAGTAATATATTGAATTGCGTGAACGAGTGCAATATATCTGGAATGGGTAATGTTGGCGGTATTGCAGGCTGTTCAGATTATTCTTCAAATATATCACAATGTGTGAACCATGGAAAGATTACAGGTACCATAGCGAGTATTGGTGGCATTGTAGGAAATAATGCAAAAAGCATCACCGATTGCTTGAACCATGGTGATGTCATAGGAGCCGGACCCACTGGTGGTATTTGTGGATATTTATTCCGTGGTAGAATCATCAACTGTTTCAGTGATGCCAAGAACATTACTGCCACGCAAGGTAAAGGCGGGAATACTTTCCCTGCTCGCGCAGGAGCGATTGTAGGGGTAAAAAACGTTTTTGACGACATCGCCGTTACCAACTGCCACTATTCCACTGCTACCGTAGTGAAAGAGGGAGTCGCTACTGCCAATTTGGCTGTTGTACCTACCGTAGGGGTAAGATATAAAGGAAATTACGCGGATCCCGCCAGTAACCCGGGTCTCACCGAAGACGAAGCGGGAGTGACTATGGGACACGATGCAGCTAAACTTGCCACAGGTAAAGTGGCACGCCTGCTCAATGGTGGCAACACCACCACCGAAGCAGCCGATGGCGTATGGGGGCAAACTCTACCCACAGACTTAACCCCTGCATTTATGCTCGCCGACAAAAGCAATAAGGTATTCTCTATAAGCATAGGAGGAACCGACAAGGGATATTACAATAATTCCCAATTTGCCGACATAGCATTGAACCCCAATGAAATATTGGAAATCGATGCACAGCCAATGGATGCACTCCAAGAAAACTGGATATACCGCAATGCAGATGGTGAATATGTAGGAGAAGTTATAACACTCGACAACATGCACCCATACACCTGCACCCAGGGATTCACCGCAAGCGATGTGACATTCAAATACACCCCACGTTCACGCTACAAAAAGAACGGAGGGGGAATGGAAACTCTATGCTTGCCATTCGCAGGCACAATGCACGATTCAAAAAATGGGGAATCGTTGCATCTTATCACTCGGGATTTTGCTACTACAAAGGGCAATATGTTGGTGATGGCATTTGACAATGTAAACAATGAGAGCACACTCGATAAGGTTGCACTCAAATATACAGACAATGGCGATTATCATTTCAAAGCCGGAGAACCCTATGTGTTTGCTATTGTGGATTCCAACGATTTCCCCTATCACAAACCGGCAAATGAGGCCTTCTATATAATACCAAAGACCAATCAAGATGGAAAAGTGGAATTTGTAGGAGCACCGGTCGATGTCGTGGATGCCGATGGCAACAGTATGCGTGGCACATTCAGCGGACTGAATGTAACAAGAGCCTACCTTCCTGCCACCGACACCGACAAGACACTCGTAAAAGCCGAAACCCTTGCAGTGGAAAGAAGTACCGAAGCAGCGATAGCTCCATTCACAGCATACTTCACCCCTACTGATGGTCAAGTTTCGGCACCAGAAACAATAGCAATCGTAGGCGATAAACTACCGACAGGAGTTGAAGATGCTACCGCCAATCGCTACAACGGAGTCACCGTGTATGGCTACAACGGAACATTGGTGATAGAGAGTGAAAACGATGTGGAATTACCACTCTACAACACCGCAGGCACATTGTTGCGAGTGATACGCGCCACATCGGGCAAGACCGTGATCAACGACCTTCCAAAAGGGTTATACATCACAGCATCAAAGAAAATTGCCCTCTAAAAGTAAAAATCATAATTAAATAACCAATCGAGCGGGACTGCTACGGATAAAACCGAGCAGCCCCGCTCCCCTTATATCCCCCTCACCATACTACAAACCATACAAAAATTCCCCCGAAAGCACTTCACCCTCTTTAGCGAGCTTCCAAATGTCCTTTTTTCACCATTCTACTATGCCAAGCTACATTACCTTTGTGTTCGATTCTCACCTTGATTCAGTACAATGAAACACACACTCTCAATATCCCCAATCACCAATGCGGAGCAAATACTCAATCTCCGAAATCTCAACAACAATCCTATTGGTCGAGTTAAATACGCACTGATTTAATCTCGCCAACTGGTCAGAATAATATTTGGCTCAGCAAAAGCAAAAAAATCCCGAAGCGGTAAGGCTCCGGGATCGGCTCTAATTGTAATCGTCAAATAACAGATTAGAGAGATATGCTTAACATATCTGTAGCAAATTTATGTAAACCATCGCTTATGCGTTCAACTTGTTTACGGCGAGGCACAGCCCTATTATTAAGATAATTGGACAATTGTTTTTGATTTATCCCTGTAATTTTCTCAAGCCCTGCCAAAGTCAAAATATCTTTATAGTATTCTAAGAAACTTTGCACATCAAATTTATATTCAATAGTGTATTCTCCTTTAATCTGTTCGGGCCATTGATTTTCAGGAAGATTCGACTTTATCAAGCTAATAGCTTCTAATGTATTAGCTTTAACAGCATCAAGACTATCTCCGGCAGCATAGATACCTTCACAGTTGTCAGAATAAGCATCGATTAAATCTTTTGATCTTTCTATAATCATTATAATCTTTTCCATCTCTATATATTTTAGTTAAACTATAGGCTATTAAACCCCATATTTTTTAATTAATTTCATTGCGAGACCTTTACCCATTTCTTTAGCTCCATGATATGGAATTGGCTCTGATAGCTTGCCATTTTTTTCATAGAAGTAATGGCTTCCTTCCGCATGGTGAAATTTCCAACCTGCCTTGATGATTTTGTTATGAAGTTCTTTCGATTTCATTATTTCTATCTGTTATTTGACTCTGTAAAGATAGCAATATTGCTACTATTTACAAAACAAGCCATCAAAAAATAGCGGTTTTACCATTATTTAACCATGTATTTTGCAATCGGTATGCCACGAGAGTATAAATAGAGGCATTATTTATGTGGCTAAATTTTAAGGTATTTTTTCACTAAAAGACTCGGAAACAATACATTAAATTGCGTTGGATAGCGAAAAAGCGAGGAAAATCTGCGGAATATGTACAGAAGACCTATTGATCGAGTTAGATACTCACTGATTTAATTTCACCAACGGGTTGTGGTTCTTGGTATTGAGGCTATCGATGCTTGATTAAGTTATGCGATTATTCTTCTCTATAAGGTTTGGAACGAAGAACAGCATCCAAAGCCATATCACCTTAGATGCTGTTCTTACCGATTATGTGTATTTGCGATTTATTTCACAATTACTTTATATGTTTTCCCAGCCACTTTCACTATGTATATTCCTGCTGTTTGTACATGGATCGTTTTGTTATTTCCATTAGAAATAAGTTGTCCATTAATATTATATACTTCTATTGTTGCATTATCGTCAGCACCACTGATGTTAATTTCATTGCCATTAACAGTTACCTTAACTTCGTTGCTATTTACACTTTCAACTCCAGCGAAATCCGACTCTTTAATATTCAAAAACTGATTCCATTCAGAATCTGACCGGTAGGCTGCTAAAGAGCCAATAGGAATATTAAGCGTTGCATCAGTATAAACTTTAGCCTCGAACCATGCTCCTTTTGGTGGAATCGGATTTAATGAATTTATTTCTATCAATCCACTGCAATACCGGAAAGCTCCAGTTCCAATCGAAGTAACACTATTAGGAATTGTAACAGAAGTCAATCCACGGCAACCCTCGAAAGCCATCTTTCCAATCGAAGTAACACTATTAGGAATTGTAACAGAAGTCAATCCACTGCAACCACTGAAAGCCCACTCGCCAATTGAAGTAACACTATTAGGAATTGTAACAGAAGTCAATCCTCTACAATAAGAGAAAGCCCATTCTCCAATCGAAGTAACACTATTAGGAATTGTAATAGAAGTCAAGCCATGGCAACCTCTGAAAGCCCTCTCGCCAATCGAAGTAACACTATTTCCTATTGTAACAGAAGTCAATTCACTGCAATTCGCAAAAGCGCCAGATCCAATCGAAGTAACACTATTAGGAATTGTGACAGAAGTCAATCCACTGCAATAGCTGAAAGCATCATCTCCAATCGAAGTAATACTATTAGGGATTGTAATAGAAGTCAATCCACTACAATTCCAGAATGCATAGCCGCCAATCGAAGTAACACTATTTCCTATTGTAACAGAAGTCAATCCAATGCAACCGTAGAAAGCACCATTTCCAATCGAAGTAATACTACTTGGAATCTTATATT